>JADLCZ010000039.1 GCA_020846955.1 Candidatus Nomurabacteria bacterium | reverse complement strand
TCAATAATTTTACAATTTTCGCCAGAAAGGCTAAACCTAAAATCACCAAAATCAATCACTGCGGTAGAATTTGAATTCCCCGTTTCAGACTGAAACTCTTCTATATCTGCATGCAAAGAACTTAAGTTCCTTGCCAAAACATATAAAATGTCCGGGTGTTGCAGATGAGTCTCATCTTCAATTTTGAAACTTTTTGGTAGTTCTTTTACCTCATCATACAATCGAATTTTTTTAATAATCAACTCAATTGCCAATTTTGGCAGACCCCTTGGATAAACATCAGGATTTATGTGAAATCCTGGTAGAATTGCTTCTTTTCCAACCAATGCAGCTTTTGCCATTCTTTGTTCGGAAGTTTTTCCTACTTCAAAGTGAAATGACTCATAAAGACTGTAGTCAGTTTTTGCGTTTGTGTTTGTACTGTTGTTGTTCATTTTTTTTGGAATTTATTTCATTATAAGTATACTCAACAAACGTACTATGTCAATATTTAAAAAATGGTATAATAAAAATTATGGAAAAAACTGATATATTACAAAAAATAGTCGAGGCCCCTGCTACAGCCCTCGATAATGTGGCAAGCGAAGTCGAAATTATTGAGAACAAAGTTACCGACAAATCATTAGTAGGCCGTGGAGTCAATTATATCAAGCACTTAGGTCCAGGACTCGTCTCCGGAGCGGCCGACGATGACCCTTCTGGTATTGCCACATACTCCCAAGCAGGCGCGCAATTTGGCACATCTATGCTCTGGCTTGCCGCATGGACATTCCCACTTATGGCCACTATCCAAGAGATGTGCGCTCGAATAGCACTCGTTACAGGACGAGGACTTGCCGCTAATATGAAGCATTCATACTCTCGCCGTGTATTATATTTCGCAACAGCATTACTCTTTATAGCCAACACTTTGAATATTGGTGCCAACCTAGGTGCAATGGCCAAAGCAATCCAACTTATATTCCCATTTTTTAATTTTGTATTTCTGATTATTTTAATTGGTCTTACTTGTTTACTATTGCAAGTTTTCATAACATATAAAAGTTATGCCAAGTATCTCAAATGGCTTGCTATCACATTGCTTGCTTATGTTGCCACAGGGTTAATCATACATATGGATTGGGCACGGATTATTTATGATGGGCTTGTTCCGCATATTACATTTTCAAAAGAAAATATTCTTCTGATCACAGGGGTTCTTGGTACTACTATCTCCCCATATTTATTTTTCTGGCAAACTTCCCAAGAAGTCGAAGAGGAAATCTCTATTGGCAAGACTACAGCGCATTCTCGCCGTGGTGCAAATGATGATGAGATCAAAAATATGCGTGTAGATATCTGGAGTGGGATGTTCCTTTCCAATCTTGTTATGTTCTTTATAATTGCTGTTTGTGCCACAACTCTATATGCAAACGGAATAACCAATATCAACACGGCCGCCGATGCTGCCGAGGCTCTACGTCCACTTGCTGGCAATGCTGCATACTTACTCTTTGCACTTGGTATTATTGGCACAGGTATGCTTGCAGTCCCAGTACTAGCTGGCTCCACAGCATATGCCATATCCGAGAGTCTAGGCTACAAAGAGGGCCTATATCGCAAATTGGCAAAAGCTAAGGCCTTTTATGGTATTATCATTATCTCTGTGGTATTAGGCATTATTATCAACTTCATTGGTATTGATCCTATCAAGGCCCTTATCTATTCAGCTATCGCAAATGGTATCGTTGCACCTGTAATACTAGTCTGTATTGTGCATATGAGTGGTAGTCACAAGATAATGGGCAAATACAAAAATTCCAAATTAAAAAATGTGGTGGGCTGGACAATTACTGCTGTCATGACACTAGCTGCAATAGGTGCAATTATTTCAATGTTTTAGAATACCAGGTACCACTACCTGTTCCATGTCTCTCTATTTTGTTATCTTTTACTAGCCTGTTCAGATAATTTGTTGCAGCCGCATCCTTTACGTCAAGCAATTTTTCTACATCATTATTTTTTACCCTCTCTTTAGTATTAAAATATTCAATCAATTTATCTAAATTTTTTCTTTTTTTTATTTGGACCGCTTCATTTGCTTTTACAAGCAATCCTAAAAGATATTTTCTCGGGGAAAAAGCTTCCTCGTCCTTTTTTGGAAGTTCTACTACTTCTGGCTTTTTCTCCTCTGTAACTTGCACAGGCTTTTCTTCAGCCACTGTTTCTGGTATTGCCGTAACTTGTTCGGGTATATTCTGATCAATTGTTTTAATTTCTATAATTTGCTCAGGTGTATTCTGGTCAATTGTTGAAGGTTTTTCTATTGTTGGTTCTACAAGCTCAGTCGGTGGCAAGGATTCAATAGGTAGAGTAGAAACAATAGGTTGCGGAGGCACCACAGGTGCCTCCGCAACTGGCTCTACCTCAGTATTATTATTCACATCTATTTCCTCAGCCATAAAAATATTGTAACAAAACTACAAAACCATGCCAATACACCAAGATTTCTCTTCAGCATCCTCGTCAGCTCTTGGAGTAACATGAGCATACCCATAGCAAGTTTTCTTTGTCGTTTCCCATTCATTATAAATCTTTTCTGTTGTATAACCTGGATAGGTAACAAAAGGCTTTGGGAACAAATAAACAACGATAATAATCAAAAAAATAAAATATTTCATATTTTTACCAGACAGCGACAATAGCTCCCATTGCTCCCATGGTAATTAGTGAGCACATACATTCATATAGCCACAATTTCATTGATCTACCCATCCAGATAACTTCCATAGACGATCCTGCGACTACGAATCCGAGCCATACCCACATAGCACACAATACTCCTCCCCATGCACCTGTAATTCCGAAATAAACTGAAGTAGACATAAATGAGTATATTGCAAACAAAGCAAATGCTGTAACGAAATTCATAATCAAATTAGCAAGCATTTGTGGAATCATAGTGCTAAATTTCTCTTTGCCTGTCGGCACGATATTTGCAAGCTTCATCCATAGCTTACCACCCACAGGTCCGTGTAATAGAAATCCAATAACAAAAGCCACACACCCAGCCACAATAATAGAAACAAAATTTATTGGTAACAACATATAATTAATTTAAAAATTATTAATACAAATATTATAACACAACGAATTACTCACCTACAATAAATTTAAGTTCTTATTTTTAAATCTTTCTAGAATCGTATGCCCAGTGGAGCAATGCTTGCCTTTGTCTTGGTCTGCAAAATGTATCCCCTACTCGACAATTATTTTTTACTTGGGTTATATGCCGGCGCATTTTGTACCATCTCATTATTTGTCTAGCGTCATCATCTGTCCTACGACCCATATAATACCGACAGTACCATTCGAACCAGCCTCGTGGATCTTGGGGATGAATCCAGCCTTTAGCTATCCATACCGACATTGGTTGCGAAGCATTTACTCCGAAATAATTCAGCTCCTTGTGCAACTTACCATCAGGCGAAAATTTTACTCCAACAAACCAACTCCTTGGATATTCTTTTGGCTTATCAGTAAAATAGACTCCTCCAAAAACTCCAAGCTTGAGCATCTCCCTTGGTGTCAATTCCGGTTTGAAAATTATTTCTGAAGTTTTTTTAATTTTTAACTTTTTCGGCATATAAATTATTTCAATATTTGTGTTACTAATGCGACCATTTGATCTTTTTTATTAGGATTACTTTCAGTAATTTGCAATATGCATTTTTTGCATATTGCTTATTAAGCTTATCATTAAACATTTTTGAACTATCCGAAATTTCCAGATAGTTTAATTTTCCAAACTTTTTTTTATAAAAAAACATAGTATTGTGGGTAATTCTCTTTCACTATATTTTTCCATTCAGTGGTTTCTTTTCCGCCACCCAAATCCGTTTTTCCATACACGAGCAGGATAAAAACAAATCGATTATCTTTGTGCCAAGCCACGATACATCTATTACCCGAAGTTTTAGCTGATTCTTTACTTTTAACTACTTTAAATTTAGTTTTTATAATCTTTATATCTCCACCATCATAGACTATTTCTGCTCTGTCTGTCAGGAGCAAAGTGTCGATACGCTCAAGCTCGGCAACGATAGCCCGCAAGGTAATATCCCAGTGTATTTTATATTTTTTCTCAAAACTTTTTATGAAGTGCCTTTGCGCAAAGTCCTCAATCTGTACAGTGTAATTACTTTGCATAGCTATTAATATACTAGATCAGGATCTTCTTGTGTTATAAGCTCATATGGTATAAGTTCATTGTCCCTGCATAAGAAGTATGGTAGCTGATTGTGGGTAAAGTTTACAATTTCTTGAGTTTTTTTATTCTTCCATTTTTCTGCAATTTTTTCCATAAGAGTTTTTTCCTCTACAGAAATTGTCTGAATTTTTTCGTTTTTATTACTCTCCAGTTCACTAATGAGGAACATATCCTTTCCATCATCATTTTTGCGTTCGATGGTAATTTTTCCATCCTCTTCAAGCTCATCAAGCGCACGGAAAAATGTATCTGGTACCGGACCATAAGCAATTTTGCGATATTGCATTCCACTCATACTCTCAAGGTTATCATAGAACCATGCGAAGTCAGCAAGATAGAGCAACTTGGCAAGTTTCGTTTTGGGAATTTTCCCGTCTTTAGAAATATTCATGCGTAAATATGTGAGTATCATGTGCTTATACTTAGATATGTTTGGTATAACACCAGAAAGGAGCTCATCTACACCAATGCTAAAAAGATTTGCGAGTTTCTTTGCTTCTTCTAAACTTAGCTCTTGCTTGCCAGCTTCTATAGCAGTGTAGGTCGGTCGAGATACACCAATAGCCTTTGCGACTTGCTCTTGGGTTAGATCTCGGCTGTTACGAAGTCCTTTAATTTTTTGTATGTAAATATTCATATATAAAGTGTATACGAGTTGTGTAAAAAAGTCAAGCAATTTTAGTCGAATATTTGACATCTAACAGCAAGCAAAGGTGGTGCTTACTAACTTCAATTTACAAAGATACACTCTTCTACTTTTAGGCAATCAGAGAAGCCTTACTAGCCTATTTTCCTACCTCGGTATATACTGGCTTTATGGATGATGAAGATATAGTGGTGCAACGCGATGCGAATGGCAACATTTTAGCCAATGGTGATAGTATTATACTTATCAAAGACCTTAAATTAAAAGGCAGTAATATGATAATTAAAAAAGGTGCCAAAGCTAAAAACATTCGCCTAACCGACGAAGAAGGCCTAATCGAATGCAGTATAGACGGTATGAAAGGAATTGTCCTCAAAACCGAATTCATCAAAAAAGCCTAATCGACTGATTAGGCTTTTTTGATATTATTATGTTGCTTTTTATTTACACCTATTTTCCAAACACCACGCTCAATAAAAGCTTCTATGGTTTGGCGCTTGGCTTTGTTGATTAAATTCGCATGTGAGAGCTTGTACTGTTTGGCGTAATCAGATAAATTCATAATAACCTTATTTTCTAAATAAGCTAAACGTTTGTGATAACTATTGGTCAATGCTCGAACAACAATTGTTTCCATTATTTTTGTAGCATTTTTTGTTTCAAATTCGCGAAATGCATCATAATACATTGATCGATCAATAAATTTAATATTTATAGGTACATAACCACCACGAATTAAAAGATAGTTATTCAAAACTCGTCCAATACGGCCATTTCCGTCACAAAATGGGTGCACATATTCAAAACCTAAATGAAATTTGGCAATTCTATTTACGATTGATTGGGTGGTATTAGCGTTATATTCTGTTAAAACTTTTTGTAAACGGTCCTCTACTTCTAACGGGTTTGGTGCAATATGATTACCAACACGCACCCATTCGTCTTTTTTCCTAAACCTACCAGCTATTTCGTCACGAATATTTGAAATAAGCATTTTATGCAGTGATAAAATAATTTCGAAATCCAGTTCGTTTTCTTTTGATTTGGTTTCAATGTAGGTTACGACTCGCGCGAGATTTTTGGCTTCAAAAATCTCGCGCTCTGTAATATATCGATCAAGATCTATTTGGAGCAAGATTTTATCTGTCTCGTCTAATGATAAAGTACTATTTTCAATAGCATTTGAGTTGTAAACTTGTTCTGAAACTTCGGCTTCAGCAATCATTTTTAAAAGAGACTCCTTACCAACAATGGCCTTGTAATACCTTTCTCGTAAATCCTGTATTTGTTTGTAAGCCCTTAAAGTATTAGCCATACCCCTATTATATTTAATATTGCTGTTAATGTCAAGCAATATCGTTAAAATAGACCAAAAAACCTACTATTTTAACGATATTAATCTAATTATAACCTAAATTTAAGCTTTTTTTATTTTATTATATCTACCCTATGTAATGAAATACTATCCAATATTTCATTGATTTCTTCTTCAATATCCTCTTGATAATACAAGTATTCCATATCTTCTTTCATTTCTCGTGGTACAACTTTTTCATCTCTCCAAATATCATTTGCAAGCTCTATAGCAGTACCGTATTCTTCATCTGTAAGCTCCTCGAAAGTCTTTTTCTCCTCTTTTAAAATTCTGTCTATTAACATTTCTTGGAATAAATAGAAAACATCAAACATTCTCCTTCTATAAGATTCAGCAACTTCTAAAGACTCGAAACCGTAGGCTTCCGCATAATTTAAAATTGCACATTTTTCACAACGAAATTCTGGGTTTTTTGATATAGAATTACCAGAACCAATTTTATAACTCCTTTTATGGCACTGAAAACAAATAAAGTCATCTGCCCCTTTCCCATCTTTTGGTAAACTAAAATACTTTAATTTTATATATGGAGCAATCTCTTCTTTTTTCCTTTTTTGACTCATAGAATTTATTTAAACTTCAAAATATTGCCAACCTCTTTGAACACTCTTAGAAGCGTACATTTTGCCTTTTTCTTTTACTTGTTCTGATTCCTTAAAAGGTTCATAGCTTTCATCACTATTTATTCTCAAATGTTGCCCTTGTTTAATTATCAATCCTCCAAAAATAATTTCTTTTTTCTTTCTTTTATTTTCTTCTATTATATACCTCTGAAGTGCTTCAGCTTTTAGCTTATTAACATCCTCTCTGTCTCCACTAGCCTTTGTATCAAAAATACCAAGTTTACCACTCTTAAACATTACCAAAAAATCTGGCTGGAATGTAGATCCACCATTATATTTAATACCAAAATTAAGTGCCATATGCTCATTTCCATTCTGCCACCACCACAAAATTTTGCCTTTGTGTTCTTCTAAGTAATCAATAAATTCCTCTTCAATATTACTATCGAAATTTAAATATACTTTTTTATCTTTAGGATATTTATAAATTGATAACTTGTATGTATGCGGTTTATATACATATGGATTATAATTTCTTTTTTCTTCAATTTCCCATTCATTGTTCCATTCTTCTGCCTCTGATATTTTTTCTTTTATTTCTTCTTCTTTTATAGGTTCATATGCTCGTACAGATTTATCAAAAAGTTTTTCAAAAATTTCGTGATTATTTAAAACAATATTTTGAATTTGAACCATTCCACCAATCAATAGATTTATTCCAACATATTTTTTAAACCAACGATATAAAGCATTTTTAACAATAGGTAAAGATCTTTTTGGAGCATACCCATTTAGGTTTCTTTTAATTATATTTTCAAAAGCACGCATTTTATCATCTTCAGATAAATGGGCTTGAAAGTTCTTGTCAGATTTTATTTCTTCAGATAAAGTATCGAACAATTCAGTTGGTACATTTTTGTTTAAAATAATTTCATCTTTTCCAATAATATTGTTTAATACGATACTCTTCTTTTTTAAAAGTTCAACATTCTTTTTAATAGTACTAGGAGAAAAATCACCTTTTTTAACTAAAAAATAACTACAAAATTCTTTTTCCAAAATATCATTAAAGCTTGAGGTAATATCACCATAATCAACACGGTTGTGGTAATAGGAACGCAATTTTAATGGGTAATAAATTTTTTCTCTCTCCATTCTTATTGACTTGATAATATTTGGATTAGTCTTTTCAGGTGACACAGTAAAACTTTTTACATTAGTATATACAAAAGCTTTATTTAATTCATCATTTTTATAATGAATTATTTCAGGCATACGCAAAATACGTCCTATTGTTTGTATTTCAAATACAAGACTTTTTATTTCACGGAATTTAACTAGAATTTGTGCACGAGGACAATCCCAACCTGTATCAACGGCTTGTTTAAAAATCAAAAATTCAACCTTGTCATTATTTTTTGTTATTAATTCAGCTTCCTGATTTATTTTTTCATCAGTTAACCAAACAGCTAATTTTCCATTGTCTTTTGTAATTCCCTTCTCTGCTAAGAAGCTTTCAATAAATTCTTTTTTATCGTCCCCTGCATCACTTGTGGGTATTTGTACTAGAACTAAAGGGTTAATTTCGATCCCTTCTTTTTCATATAATTTTCTAAGTTTTAATCTTTTATGATAGGCAATCTCCATTACTAATTCTTGTGAAGTTTTTTCATCGTCGTCGATTTTATCTATATCTTCATTAATTAGTATTTCTTTTTTAATCATTCCTTGCTCTATCACATCATTTGGTTGAACTTCTACTTTCTCATTATATTCCCCTTCGTGTAAAATAGGTGTCGCACTCATTTCTATAGTTAAATCTGCTTTAATGATCTGATCACGCAACTCAAAAGCACGATCCGCTTTATCACGAGAATGGCTTTCGTCTATTATTAATATAATTTTTAAACCGGATTTTCTAGTATTTTCTATGAGCTCACGGAAATTAACGGTTTCCTTATCTTTCATTAATTTTGATTTCCATTCACCTGTCTTTCCATCTTTATTACTTAATTTTTCCCAATTTCCAACCACAACTTCATTTTTTTCAATTCCTCTGCGTGAACCAAAAAACTCTTCTTCGAGTAAATATGCCACAGGAAAACCTACAAATTCTTTTTTAATTGATTTAAAACTTTGTTCGTGAAGACCTCCTTTCCCTGGACTTAGCCAAATAAAACACAAATCTTTGTCTTTTAGTTCTTCTATCAATTCTGCAATATATTGTGACATCATAAATGTCTTCCCACTACCTGTAGGCGCTTGAAATACAATAGTTCTTTTTTCTGTACTTTTAGCTAAAAGCCACTTTGATTTTGTGATCAATTCTTCTACAGCGTTTTCTTGATATTGCTTTAAAATTTTTGTTGCCATATTACATTCCAAAATCATTAAATAAAAACTGTACATACTTATAAAAACTTTCAATTTGATTCAGGTTATATTCATCATATTCTCCATGTGAAGCATGGTTGCCTATTGCCAAATAAGATTTATTTTCTTCCCATTGAATCTTTTTTAATACCTTACTATTATACAAATTGTCATTTAATATTGCTATTTTTTCTTCTTTGTTATTTTCTTTAAATATACTAATTCTATTTTTCTGGGCTATTTTTTGAATGGTTTTTTCAAGTACAATTCGTAATATCCGAGCACTTTCATCTTTATCTTTTTCTACGAAAACTTTCTTCTGAGCCTTTTCGAAATCAAGAAAAATAGTGTTGGCTTTTACTGGTATATTCATTTTTACAAGTTGTTTATAGATATCAATAATTTTCTGTGGAATTTCTTCAACTTCAAAATCATTTACTCCTTTAAATAAATCTTTATCTACTTTGCCATCAATTGAGAAAACATATATTTGTTTCTTTCCTTTTAATTTCTTGATTTCTTTTACAAACTCACAAAAACTTTCGTCATATAGATTATAATAAACACAAAGGAATTTATCTTTTTTATTAGAGGAGAAAATTTTATAATCCTCTTTTTCTTTTTCTAAATTAAAAATATTTTCTTTCAAACAAAGCATCTCTGTACATTTTTGAGTCAAATCAAACCGAGCCTGATCTTTGTTGTCTGTTTTCTTTATTAATTCAGTCTTAAAATATTGTAAATTTCCCCCAAGTTTTTTAACATTTTTATTTCCATTAATACAATTAAAAATTCTTGGATAACAATATTCTTCAGCAATTTTTACCTGTGTCCCATTCTCTTCATTGTATGTACATAAAATAAATTTTCTATTCCCAGAGTCAAGTTTATTCAAATCTAGTACAGCATGTCCAGTCGTTCCTGACCCAGCAAAAAAATCTAAAATTACAGCATCTTTATTAGAACATGTCTTTATTATCCTTTTTATAAACTCCAGTGGTTTTTTACCATTTTTAAAATTAACACCCCCCTCTGAATCAAGCCCTGTTGTTTTTATGTCTACCCATAAATCTCCTGGGTGCATCAATAAATTATTATCTGCAAAAATAATTTGCACTCTGGGTTGTTTTGATTTTAAATCATAATCATTTTTTACAAGATATAACAATTTATCTCTATTAGATAAAACACTTATAATTGCTTGATTTATAGTTTTTCTTTTTTTATCAGCAAGTTTTTTTACAGAGCTTGATGCAGCTGTTCTTATTATTCTCCATGCATTTTGATACTTCCATTCTAAAACATCTTCAATTTTACTTATTTTTAATTCTTTTAATTTTTCATTAACAGGCGTAAGCTTTATTTTCTTTAAAAGATCCTTGTCTATTGTTTTAAGATCAGTTTCTTTTAGTTCCTCATTTTCAAAATATTCATTTAAATTATCTCTATCAGTTTGACTAAAATTATCAACAAATATATTATATTCCTCATCCCACTTTGCTTTTTTAATATAATCAAAATACAAACCATTTACTCCATTCTGTTTCGCTAAAATTAAATATTCTTTATACTTAGGAATTATACCTGCTTTTTTAACTGCACCCATTTTTAAACCAGAGGCCTCACTCATCTTTACCACAACAACTTTTGTTTTTTCATCAAATAGACCATCCAAAAGTAATTTTAGGTGAGCAAATTCATTATCATCTATTGATACAGCAATGAGCCCGTTTGGCTTTAATAATTGTTTAGCTAATTTTAATCTTTTATCCATGAAGTTTAGCCACTTACTATGACGAAACCCGTCTTCCTTATTTACAAAACTATCATTATAAATAAAATCTTTATTTTCTGTATTATATGGCGGGTCGATATAAATAACATCAATTTTTTCTTGATGTGTATAATTTAAAACAGTTAGTGCGTGATAATTATCACCCTCGATTAAAATATTATCTTCTTGATCCAGGGAAGTTTTAATTTCTTTTCCTTTTACTCGTTTTAAAACAGGAACATTATGCTCACAGTCTAAAACTACTTGCTCAGGCTCCCTTTCTGAATCCCAAACAAGGCCATACTTTTTTGACGCCAGTTCATTATCTTGTTTTTCAACAAGGGCCAAAAGTTCTTCCTTTGAGTATTTATCGTATTTAGACATTAATAACTAAACTTTACCATAATAAAATTTATTTATAAACCCCTTGTCTGTGCCCCACATCAATAATAGAAATTATGAGTTCTTTTTTGTATATTTGATAAATAATACGATATGGCCATACTCGAATTGAGTATTGACCTTTTAATTCACCTTCAAGTTTCTTCCCTTGAAAGGGATTACCACCTAAATCTACAATGGTATTGTAAACCTTTATTTGATAATTTCTTGGGAGCTTAAGAATTTGCTTTCTTGCTCTTTTTTCTATTCTTGTTTTGTATTCCATATTTTTTATTTGGCTTTTCCGCGACCATATCAACAATACCAAGGTCTTTTCTTAATTCTTCAAGGGTAACAAAATTACTCCAGTCCCCAGTCTTTACGGCTCTAACAGATTCAGCAATACGATCGAAAATATCAGGGCAATCACGAAGTACTTCCATTGTCTCGGTCCAAGATTCGTATTCTTCTGCGGATATAATAACAGCCTTTGGGACTCCATCGGCAGTTAAAGTATATACCTTATGTGGGACCTGAACTTCTTCAGCAATTTCGAAAATGTGCTTACGCGCTTCGGAAATTGAAATTGTTGTTTTTGCATTAATCATAGTATGTACATTATAGCGTACCTAGTTTCTAAAAGCAAGCCTATAGAATATTTGCTTGTTGAAAACTAAAGTAAGTCTTCTTGGTTAAAATAATATGGTCTATTATATCTATCCCAATTATTTTGCCAGCTTGTACTAGCCTTTTAGTAACCTCAATATCTTCAGGTGAAGGCTTAAGCTCTCCAGAGGGGTGATTGTGGGTAATTATAATACTTGCAGCGTGGAATGTAAGTGCTGGCTCAAAAACCTCGCGTGGATGTACCAATGAAGCATTCAATGTACCAATTGAAATTGTTTGTCGTTCAATTAATTGATTTTGAGTATCTAAGTAAAATGCCACAAAGTGTTCCCTTTGCATACCCCTTATATCTGCACAAAAATTCCAAACATCGCTAGCTGAAAGTATTTCGGGTCTATTTTCAGTATTTAATCTTTTACCGATTTCAAGAGAAGCAAAAACTTGAGAAGCTTTCGCCTGCCCTAAACCCTTTATAGCCAGTAAATTCTCAAGGGTGATTTTATTTAGTCCAACTTTATTTATTGTTAATAAAATCTTTTTCGAAAGCTCAAGAACATTTAAACCTTTAATTCCAGAACCTAAAATAATTGCAAAAAGCTCATAATTTTTTAATTTATCAGAGCCATACTTCTCTAATTTTTCACGAGGTAGATCTATTTTTTGTAAATCTTTTATTTTCATAATTTTATTTATTTACTGATTCAAAATAAACCTCGTCACCGTCAAATAAGGGACTATGTATCTTCGGTGAATATCCATTTATGGTAAATTCCAATTCTCTAGGTTTGCACTTTTCCTTTATTTCAGGATATTCCATAAATACACTTTGAAGTAAAAATCCAAAATTTACACCCTCGCTCATCACTACAGGGTGACCTGGATTTTTTGTAAATTTTTGTAAATTTTCACCGAAGGTAACTTTGATTGATATTGATTTTGGCATACCTTTTAAAAAATCGTCCATGGAATTATTTTACCATATAATTTATTTAGCAAACACTTTATTTTATCGCCTCTTCCGCCCTTAATTTTCTAATTTTTTCGGCGCGGCCGCGATTGTATTCACCTACTTTGCCGTCGATTCTTATTACTCTGTGGCAAGGGATTTTGGGATTGAAGTTTGATTTCATTATAGAGCCAACCACTCGACAAGCTCGTGGCGAGCCGGCGCTTTGTGCTACTTGTTTATAAGTCATCACCTTCCCTTTAGGAATTTTGGCAACAATCTCTAAAACTCGGTCTTTGAAACTTTGCATGAATTTATTTTTATATGTTTAAATACATAATAATATTAATTATTATAAACTAATAGTACCACAAATTTTTAAAAGTTTTCTCGTCCTGACTTACAGGAATCTCTCCCTCGACTTTTTCTCGTCCTGACAGGAATCTCTCTCCTTACAGGATCAGTACACCTTTCACTTTTTGAGTACAAAATATTCAAGGTCTTGCACTTGGGTCCCTCCCCAAGCTCACCTTACAGGATCAGTACACCTTTCGTATTGTACGCTCCGCCTATGGCGGATGCGTGCGATATACTCAAGGTTTTCTCGTCCTGACGGAAATGCTCCCAGCATTTCCTTACGGTCCACAAAAAAACACCTCGCGGTGTTTGTTTTTTTGGTGGACCGTACAGGACTCGAACCTGCCACCCCCTCATTGCAAATGAGGTGCTCTACCAGATGAGCTAACGGCCCATATATCAGAAATCGAAACAACTGAATATCCCCATATATTACCTTATTTTACGATTTTTGCAAATATTTAATCTAAAAACACCTTTATACATGAATATGCTATACTATACACATGTCACAATTTGATAAACCAAATGAAAACCCTAAGGAAAACACCGAAGAAACAAGACCAATTGGTCGCGCGGGTGATGATATAGCACCTCACTCTTCCGATCATATCGCTCCAGCTGTTACCCCAGAAAGAGGAAAAGAACAAGGTATTGAAGAAGAAATCATAGATGCATTGATCAAATTTGACTGCTATGATCCAAATACTATTAAATTATTGGGTGATTGGGAAAAGGCTCTCCGAGATAAGTTGTATTTAGAAAATACAGGTAAAATCAAAAAAGAGTCCCTTGATAGTTTTGTCCATGAAGAATTTCAGAGATTAGAAAATGAATTATTTAATGAAGCACTAGATGGGATACACGATGAGGAAAAAAGACAACAGTTAATAAGATTTATAGAAAATAAAAAACATGAATAAAAATCACTCCGACTGGAGTGATTTTTATTTTTAGAATTTATTCCAAAGGACTTGATTGGTAACTTCATGATGGTATATTATCTCGGATGGTTTGATGAGTACTCCGAGCGCTTTTGGACTCCTATCTGCTACAGCTTGTTTATATTCTGTATATTTATCTTGATTTGTTGTATCCAAGATTTTGCCTATAAAGTCGCTGGCTTTAAACAATTTGATCGCATCATTTATGTTGTCGGGGAGGAATCGTAGGCGGTCACGCTTGTCTTTGTCTTTCACGAGCTTCTTGCCTTCCAAGCCTGTGCGGACGATTGTATACATTACTAAATATGGGTTGGCATCGG
>JADLCZ010000038.1 GCA_020846955.1 Candidatus Nomurabacteria bacterium | reverse complement strand
TGTGAGCCTAGTCGTGGTGCGACCGTAGGATTCCTTGCACCACAAAGCTTTTTGGGCTTCTTCTATTATATCAAATCGACCCTTGTCGAGCGATAAAAAGTGACAAAAGTGACACAGGTTTGAGTATAAAAGTTACAGTCTACTGCAACTTTTTAACTTCAAAAGAGCCTGTATTATTACGATCTCTACCTGAGTAATACTCTGTTTGAAGTATTCCTTTATCCTCTAGTTTTGCAGATGCTGACCCTTCATGTATGTGCATAGTTTCGGGGGCATTATCTTTTGGTTTGTTTCTGTACTGATAATGTATTCGAGCTGTTCCAAACTCATCAACGTTCATTGACGCTTCAAAGCTGAAAGATTCGGATGTTTCTGTTTCTAGATAAATAAGTAAATGAGTCCATGTTTGTTTAATACAAAATTTCTTAATCTGTATTGGACCATTAGCATGATTTGAATGAGATGTTATAGTTCCAGACCAATCTCCATCTACAATAGGAGTTTTTATACTAGTAATTTTGCGAATAAAATTATTTCTCCACAACTTGGTCTCGAACCACTTATGTAAAATTCCATAAAAACCAATCACCGAAGGAGCCTCAATCCACCACGGAAGTGCAAAGATATTTTTTGAGAAAAGATATAAGCCCCAAGCAAGCAATATGGAGAATATCGCAAGGTAGAGCGATATATATTTGTGTTCCTCTGAATTTATTGAATATGGATGTATATTTTGCATAATTACTGATTCCAATTATCCCAAAGTTCTACAAAAGCACTAATAGTTTTTACTGCATCATCTTGATTCCATTGTTCCTCACTTTCACCAAATAATTCATGAAAATGGTTTTGACACACACATTGACCAAGAGGTAATGCAGACCAGAGATGTTTTAATACTGCGTGTACGGTGGTGGAATGATCACCAGTGAAATGCTCATCAGGAACATTATAAATTAATGATTGTAAGAAATATGATGGTGCTACACCATCGGTAAGTTTACCCGTATCAACAAGATGATTTCTCATATTCTTGAAGATCCGTACTGTCGGCTTAAATCGTCCACCTGTACGAGTATCTGAATTTTTATTAACTCCGTTTTGATAGTGGTGCTCTGGATAATTTATAATTCCGCGATTTGTTGTGCGATGATAGAACTTCACACCCTCTTCTGCATTATGACTAGTGGTACCATAAAAATAATCATATTTACGATAATTTATAACAGGAACAATATCAGCCTTTAGTCTTCCTGAAGAAGGTTTGAGTTTAATTGACTTATTACCACTTGTATCAACAGATAGTAGCCCATAGTATTTAGTCAGAGCAGAGATGACGTCTCTGCGTAAATCTTGCCAATCATAAACAGCACTAGCGTATGCATGGTCATGAGCATTTTTTTGATCGTAAGGAAGTTCGTGTGCGTTATGGCCGAATGTAGTTGTTAGTTCGACAACTACATCCACATCGCTATCTGCACGAATGTTTGTATCGTTTTTATATGATCCTTGGAGATAGATTTTTACTGAGCCATTACCGATACGATCCTTAAGTGGAGATTGATCGTGTGTTAATGCAGTTCGAATAGATTCATGTGTTGTTTTTGCTGAAACAGTAGCACCCTGATTTGACCATGTTGTCAGTTGAGAAAGTGGAATAGCCATAGTGTTTTAACCCCGTGGCGGGAAAGGATCGTTTCCATAGCTGTTACGCTCCTGAATCTTTCCGTCTTTACCGTGAATAAAGTGTTCGACCTTTGCTTTTTCAGCAATATTTTCTGCTCTATCAAGAGCATTTTCTTTTGTGTGGTGTGAAGAAACAGGAGAAGATGAACCTTCTTTTTTGTTTTCCCACATTCCACGATCTGAGTTGTAAACAGTATGAATATTTTTTGCCATAAATTTAATATAGATCACCAGGGAGTACAGCAACGACTACTCCTTGTATGATGCAGTTATCTGTTAATATAATCGGCTTATGGTTTTTGTTTGTTGATTTCGGTTGAAGTACAACAACACCATTCGCTTTCTTGAACACTTTGACGGTTGCTTCGTCATTTATGAGAGCAACAACTTTGTCGTTATCTTCTGCTGTATCTTGTTGTCGAATCAAAAGCAGGTCACCGCTATTAATTCCTACAAGATTCATCGAATCTCCAATTGCCCGCAAAAGAAAATATTTTGAACCCTTTTTAGCTAGCCCTGTTGATACAGGAATCATGGCTTGAATATTTTCTTCAGCAAGAACAGGAGCACCACAAGTCACAGCACCAACTAAAGGCACGTCAACAGTACTTATTGACGCTGTCGTTTGTGATCCTGTGAGGATAAGTTGTCGTCCGATTTTCTTTATTAGTCCAGCCTCAATAAGTCGATTAATAACAAGGCTTGCAGATCGTGGAGAAGCTCCACCTGTCACAGTATTTATCTCGCTAAGAGTTGGGCTTTTGCCATAATGAACAATCTTGTTACGGATAAGTGCAAATGCTTTTTTGTCTTTGTCGCTAAGGTTATTTGTCATGGTATAAATAGTATAAATTACTCTATACAAAAAAGCAAGTATCTGCTATTATAACTACATGGCAGACGAACAGGACAAACCAATGACCGTCGGTGAACTGGTGGCAAAAATACATCCCCCTACTTTAAGTGAGGGGCAGATTTCTCAATTTCAGGAAATTGGTAGAAGGCACGCTGAAATGATTGAAAATGTTAGAAAGGTTGCACAACCTATTATCGAACAGATGAATCGTGTTCGTGAACAAGTAAAACTTTTTGAACCAGTAGAATATCCTGAGATAGTATTCCGTCGCCCTGTCGAATATGACATCTTGGAAGAACTTCAAGAGCTAAATAAAAATCACAAGCGACTTCTATCTTCAAGCCAAGACAGTAATGTGATTATCTACGACAGAGATAACGGATCACTCGACAGACATTTGGGCGACAAACTATTTTCATATGACCTTACTGAAAATGGAAAAAGAAAGAAATTACTTGAAACACTACTTGATCGAGATGCGTATATTCAAACAAAAGACTTACAGAAAATACTATCCTGCCCCTCATCACAAGCGGTAGCAAAAATGGTTCAGACTTTTAATGATTACGCAATAAATACCTTAAGGCTTCCAAAGAAAACAAAACTCATTCAAGGTAAAAAAGGTTCTGGGTATCGGATTAATCCAAAAATCCACATAGAAAAAGAATAAATTCCTAAGTTGACACCAAGTTGAGTGGATAACTTTGAAAAATCGCCTTTAAATAGGCGTTTTTTCTTTATGCAACTCAATTTTATGACAATTACATGACCATGTACCTTTTTGATTTCATAGAGTTAGTAGATTAGTCATCTACAAATTTATAAGTAATTAAATAAAAACTCTATGAATAAAAAACTTTCATGGGCAACAGGAGTTCGAGAGGTCAAAGACCTACTCCCTTGGAAAGAAAATCCAAGAAAAATCTCACGGGTCGCTATGGAAAAATTAAGAGAAAAAATCATTCAAAGTGGTTTTCATAGTGTAATTGTTATTGATACGGACAATACGATTATTTCAGGCAATCAAAGAAAAACTGCTTTGATACAGCTCGGTATCAAGCAAGTAAATGTATTAATTCCTGATCGCAAACTATCAGATGACGAGCGTCGTAAAATTGCTATTGAAAGCAATATCAACGACGGCGAATGGGATTTTGAAAAGCTTAAATCTTTTGATCTGGAGCTTTTACAATTCGCCGGGTTCAACGAAAAAGACCTTGTTAAATTCTGGGACGAAGAGAAAGATACTAAAGACGATAAATTCGATGTTGAGAAAGAATTAAAGAAAATTAAAACACTGCAAACAAAGCCTGGAGATCTTATCGTTATGGGTGGTCATAAGTTGTTGTGTGCTAGCTCAACCGATATGAATGCTGTTACTAAACTATTCGGAAATGATAAAGCTACCGCCATATATAATGACCCACCCTTTAATATCGGGCTCTCCTATGACAAAGGGGTTGGTAATAAATCCAACTACGGAGGTACATTCGACGATAATCAATCACCTGAAGAATATAAAGAATTTATTCGCAAGGTTCTAAAATCTTCACTTGCCATATCTACCAAAGACACACATGTGGCTTTCTGGTGCGACGAAGCGTGGGTGTGGGTATTTCAAACACTCTACATGGAGCATGGAGTTAAAAACAGACGACTCAATGTCTGGATTAAAAACAATGCTTCGCCGACACCTACTGTGGCATTCAACAAGTGCCTTGAGTATTGCGTGTATGGCACGAAAGGATCTCCGTATATTTCTGATCTTGCAAAGAATCTAAACGAAGTACAAAACAAAGACTATGGGACTGGTAACCAACTTCTGGAAGATATCTCGAACATTTGGGCAACCAAACGACTGCCTGCAAACCAAATGGAGCATGCAACAAGTAAAAATCCTGAACTGCACCATAAGTTCATTATGCGTTGCACTAAGCCAGGAGACATTATTTTTGATGCTTTCTCTGGATCTGCCAGCACTATGATCTGTGCGGAACAATTAGGTCGAAAGGTCTATTCCTTAGAAATAGAACCTGTGTTTTGTGATTTAGCAATTCGTCGATATGAAAAGCTTACTGGTCATAAAGCTCAAGTAATCAATAACTTCTATGAAAAAGAATAAATTTCAAGATCAGTTCCTTGATGAACTTCGGAAAGTGCCAATTGTTCAGGTTGCATGTGAGAAGACAGGATTGTCTCGCAATAGTATCTATCGGTGGCGAAAAGAAGATAAAGATTTTCTCAAAAAAATGGATACCGCACTTTCTGAGGGTGTCGCTCTGGTAAACGACATGAGTGAAAGCCAACTGCTTACCCTTATCAAAGAGAAAAACTACCCTGCGATTAGTTTCTGGCTTCGTCATCGAAATGATAATTACAAGAACAAACTTGAAATTACCACTAAAGACGACAGTGAAGAACTGACACCATCACAAGCAAAAATTGTGAAGCAAGCATTAAAGCTAGCAAAGATTACTAAGTCAAAATCCATTAAAAACATTAATCGTAAAAAATAATTATGACTAAAATAATTCCAAAAGCACTGGTTAATACGATGATAAAAGATCGTTCAGTGCGAACATCAATTACAAAAGATAGTTTCCTGTATTTCTTCCACTTCTACTACGCACACTATGTGAAGTACGAAACAGCAGATTTTCAAAAAGAGATTATTCATAATCTCGAAAAAAGCACCACTGAAAACTTATATGTGGTGGCGTTTCGTGGATCAGGAAAATCCACCATGGTGACAACTGCGTATCCGATTTGGGCAATCCTTGGAAAACAGCAAAAGAAGTTTTGTATTATCTTTTGCCAAACACGAGCACAAGCAAAACAACACATGATGAATATTCGTACCGAACTTGAGGGTAATGATGTACTTAAAAAAGACCTTGGACCATTCCAGGAAGAAAGTGACGAATGGGGTTCATTTTCTCTTGTGTTTAAGAAACACGGAGCAAGAATTACTGTAGCTTCTGCTGAGCAAAGTATTCGTGGTATTCGTCATAATGAACACCGTCCTGATCTCATCATCTGCGATGACGTTGAGGATGTTCAATCAACCAAAACTCGTGAGGGTCGAGAAAAGACCTATAACTGGCTTCGGGGTGAAGTTATACCTGCTGGAGACAGGAATACTCGGCTAATCATTGTCGGAAACTTACTCCATGAAGATTCGCTGTTAATGCGAATCAAAGACGAGATTACCAAAGGCAAAGCAAAAGGAATATTTAAAGAGTATCCGTTGATTGATAAAAATGGTGTGTGTTTGTGGTCTGGAAAATATGCAACAGAAAAAGATCTTGAGGATGAAAAGTTAAAAGTTGCCAGTGAAATATCTTGGCAACGAGAATATCTTCTTCGTATTATTCCGAGCGATGATCAAGTTATATACCCAGAATGGATTCAATTTTACGACGAACTGCCAGGAGAAAAACACCGAGGTTATCGTGGTACTTATGCAGGTGTAGATCTTGCTATTTCAGGATCCGAGGTTGCTGATGACACAGCAGTCGTATTTGCTCACATATATTCTCGTCGAGAAAAAATGTGTATTTATATACTTCCAAATCCTATTGCAAAGAAACTTAATTTTCCTGCACAAGTAGACCTTATGAAAGATATTCGCAATACGATGCTTAGGAAAAGTTCCGATGAACTTTTTGTCGAGAGTGTCGCATACCAAGAAGCACTACCGCAAATGCTCGAACATCAAGGAGTTAAAGCAACTGCGATTAAACCTAAGGGTGATAAAAGAACACGACTTGCACTTACATCAACAGCTATTAAATCAGGAAAAATTAAATTCCCAAGACAAGGATGTGAGCAGTTAATTGAACAACTGGTTGGATTTGGAGTTGAGAAGCATGACGACTTAGCAGACGCATTTTCTCTCTTGATCAATTCAACTATGGATAAGCATTCAGGAGAGTCAACATGGCTTATGTACTGGATGGGAGACGAAGAACCATTGTACTTTAGAGATTATGTAGATATGGGATAATGATTGACATTTAAACCACTTTGTGCTATACTTGTCAAGTAACGATACCCGACCTCTATCTAACTTTCGAGGCTGGGTGTCGGGACCCAGTTCTTTCAAATCAAAAAGGAAAAAAGATGATGACTGAAAAGATCACATCGAATCAACGCAAACAAATCGTTCGATTCGTGGAGGACGGCATCGATGCCATGAACCTCCAAAAGGACGGGGCGCAACGCCTCATTGAAAACGGAGGAGAGTTTCAAACCGAGCTTAAAAAACTCGTGGAACGCTTCTCTATCACCAACCAGTATGCGGACGAAGAAGTTGAGTCCAGCTACGGCTACCTGTCTGGCTACAAGCCAAAGGGTATCACCGAGCAGACAAACCGACTCCGTGAACTGTTCCCTGGTATCGGCTACGCCAATGAAAAGCTTGCCGAAGCTGGTCTGCCCGAAAACGCTGAAGGATGGTTCGCCATTCCGCGGTGGAATAAGGTTGCTCCAACTTACAACGAGGCAGTGCAGAAGGTGCTCGATCTGATCAAGCAAACCAGAAACGGTGCGTTCTACAACTACCGTGAAGGTCAGCTCGGTCCGAATCAGCTTCGTCAATCCACCAAACAGGTTGCCATTTTCCAAAAGCTCGGTGAAGAGCAAAAGGATCAGGACATCCTGGTGGTTCCTGCACAATTCGGTATTCGTCATCGTGGTCGTTCGGTTCGCCGTGCACGTGAAGTGATGAACGCAAACGAGTGCGGTCTGGGTGCATTTGCCATCGGCATCATGCTCCTGACTCACCCTGAGCGTCTCAAACACTATGACGATCTCTGGATTGACTGTGCGGGTGACGAGTTTGCTCCGTTTGCCGATTCCGGCTTCTCGGGGTCTCCGTGCTTCGAGTTCGTTGACGGCTGGGTCGGGTTCGTCACCAGCGCTGTCGACGATGCCGACGGCCTCTATGGCTCGGCTTCGGTGTGTCTTCCGCAAGATTGATACTTGCACTTTGGGATCTTGAGTCTTTTGATTTCTTGATCCTTGAATCCTTGAGGGGTTTGCGAAAGCAAACCCCTCTTTTTTATTGCCGTAGGCAATTTTTTATATTTTTTGATATAATGATATCTGAGTCTAGGTTAGTGTATAGCAGTTCACGGATTGCTATCACCGAACTCTTTCTCCCATGAGAAATCGCAATCAGGATCATAAAGACTACGGTTTTTATGACAGTGTTGTTGCTCTAGAGATACTGCTTACTATTTTCTAAGACAGACAAGTAATATTGTGCTGTTGGATTAAATACAGAATCGTGATTTATGTGCAATATCATACTTCGTGGTTTGTGATGTGGACGGAAAATAGTAAAAGCTCCGAATGCCGATTCCGACTTCTCGAAGTCTCCGTACTTCAAGTTCAATGACGACAAGGTCAAGTTCGACACCAACGATGTCGACAATGCCAACGACAACTATGGCTCGGCTTCGGTGTGTCTTCCGAAGTATCAATTAAGCACAAAAGGTATCCATTACGGATACCTTTTGCTTTATTACAGCTGTGGTTATTTCTGTGACTTTATCCAACCACCAAGCATACGACCGATTTCGTCAATGATTCCCTGGAGAAGTGTGTACTTCTTTAAATCGAGACTTTTACTTTCTTTCATAAGACGAATGAAAAATCTCACAATGTTGAGTTTTACACTCGTCTTTTCGAGAAGTACTGTTTTTCTGTCTTTTGAAACATAGCTTGCTTCAAGCACTAATTCAAGGATATCAATGATGATATTTTCTGTTCGTTCGTACACAGAGAATCTATCTTGTTTAGGTACGAGATTTCTGTATTCATGAAAGGTTTTATACAACTCATGAATTTTGCGAAGTATTGGTACATCATTATCATTCATATGAGAATCTATACGAATTTATTTAGTAAACTTATTACTCCAGAAAACCTCTTCTTTGCATGGGAGGAATTTCGCCGTGACAAGAAAAAGAAAGAAGACGTACTTGTTTTCGAGAAAAGTCTTGAGCGGGAGATATTTTCACTTCATAGAGAACTCGCATCTCATACCTATCATCATAGCGGGTACACAGGGTTTTATATTTCAGATCCAAAACGTCGCCATATACACAAAGCACAAGTTAGGGATCGAGTACTTCATCACGCAATTATGAGTATTTTGTACCCACTATACGAAAAGACATTTATCAATAATTCTTTTTCGTGTCGTATCGGCAAAGGCACTCATAAAGGGGTCGACGCACTACGATCTATGCTCTACAAAGTAAGTAAAAATAACACAAGGAATGTGTATATTTTGAAATGCGATATAGAGAAGTTTTTTGATTCTATCAATCACGAGATATTACTTTTGATACTTAGCTCACGAATTAAGGATCAAGAACTTATGAACCTTTTAGTAGAAGTGGTAGAAAGTTTTACCAGTGACAGATCTACACTTTTTGATAGATGCGGTGTGCCGATTGGCAACCTAACCTCTCAACTTTTTGCGAATGTGTATATGGACGTGTTTGATCAGTTTATGAAGCATGATCTTAAGGTGAAGTATTATGCACGGTATACTGATGATTTTGTGATAGTAAGCGAGAATAAAGAATATCTTATACAATTATTACCTCAAATACGTTCATTTCTAAAAGAAAAATTAAAAATACAGATACACCCAAAGAAAATCACGATTACCAAATTTGGTCTTGGTATTGATTATCTTGGATATGTACTATTTCCACATTTTTCTTTAGTTCGTAAGCGTACACAAAAGCGTGCCTTGAGGAAAATAAATGAGAAGATATTGCTCTACAAAAGAGGAGAGGTCTCCAAAGACAAAGTGCACGCAACACTTATGTCTTATCTTGGAGTTCTTTCCCATGCAGATACTTTTAGATTCTCTGAAAAGTTAAAGAATGAGTATTTCTTTAACGTGAGTAATTTTGACTAAGAAATTCGACTAGGTTCCATAGTCAGGATTACTTGTTTTTACCACCCTTAGAAACTGTTTGTCCCTGACTTGGAGTAGGTCTAGGTGTTGGTGTTGCAGGTTTTGGTGTAGAGCTTGGTTTAGATTGACCATTTTTGGTTACTGGTGTGTTTTTATTTGTCATAGATCTAAATGAAAAATGTTAATAATATAAACCCGACAAGAAATATTTTGAGTGCTCGCTTATAATCATTATTTTTATCTTCAAGATTCTTTGAGTTCTTATCAAAAGCATTTTGATAATCGGAGAGCAATTGTTCTAAAAGTGCTTCCGATTTCATTGTTCGGTAATTCTTTGGATCATTATAAAAATCAACGACTCCAGTATTGTAGGTTTTAACATTTAATACTTTACAAAGAAGATAAAACGATAACGCAAAAAAGATAAGAGGTATCAGTGAAAAACAGAAAAGAATATGAGTATTTTGTATGTAGAACGTAATAATCCCAATTTCTAATGCGATAACAACTCCTGCTTTTGCATCGAGTGCATTATCTGCATTTAGTAGGTAATCAACCTTACCTCTCGTTGCGTTTACAAGTATTTCTAATGATTTAACTTTATCTTCATGTTCGATCATATAACATCTTTTAAGTTGTCCCATTTATCAAATGATGGAGAATAAGAATAAGTCTTATTTGAGTTAACTTTCCACCCATTCGGACCATCTTGAACGACAATTCCTCCTGCAAAATTTTTCTTTCTTTTGAACCATTCCTGTAACGCTTCTGCCTTGTACTTGGTATCAGCAATCTCGGCCGTGGATCCTTTCTTGGTATCTACAATCCAAACATTATTTTTTGTCTTGAAAATCCAATCAGGATAGAAAAGTTTTTCCTTGTTCTCATCAGGGTTGTAATAAGAAATTGAGAAGAACTCACTTCCTGTATCACCATTTTTATACCACCAAACTACATCCTTATTAGATTCAAGAAACTTAATAAATTCTTTTTCGTTGCCTTCTCCCTTATAATTTTTCTCAATATAGAAAGGCTTAAGAGCAGACTTCTTTACACTCATTTCTTCGTATTGATCGGTAAAGAAAAGTGTCTCTCGTGGAATTTCAATAGTTTCAATTCGTTTAGATCGTTCAGACTTCTTGTTTACTTCTTTTTCTCGAATAGGTCGGTATTTTTCAAGTGCAATACCTAAAATTGGAGCGAGTATACTTGTCTGACTTAGTAGATCATTTACCGCAATAGTATAAATAGATTGACGATCTTTCTCAGTTGTTTTTAAGAGCCATACATTGAGTGCAGTTTTCAACTTTCCCCAAGAACGCTCTGGTGCAAACTTTTTATTTTCATCTACTTGTCTTGAAATATGCTTGAAACAGAGTAGGTTATATAAGCGCTCAAGGTCATGTTGGGACATCTCCTGATCATGACTTCCTCCTTCCGCAATAAGTTCCTTGGTAAAGTTATCGTAATCATCAATTTCGACACCAACAATAAGACCATTTGTTACTATTGGTCTTGTTTCTAAACCTTTCTTTTCTAACTTTTTAAGTGCTTGTACAGGAATGTCTTTACCAATACCAAAGTACTGATTTGCCACATCGCTAAAGGTTTCTTGAAAAGAGTCACCAAGATCGTTGTAGTCGGTACGACTCATAAAGACAGACTCAATCATTATTGGTTCAATTTCAGGTTTTCGGTAACTTCCATAAATTGCGGGTCGATTATCGGTCTTGTTTTTTTCATATTCAGTTAAAACCTCGTTTCGTTTGTAATTTGTGTAAAGATATCCTAGGTTTAATTCTGGAATTGGAAAATGCGAACCAAATGGCATACGCAAAATACGACCAACTGTTTGAATTGCAAAAGTTGGATTTTTAATTTCTCTAAACATAACCAACACACTTGCTCGGGGACAGTCCCAACCAGTTGCGGCGGCTTGTTTGAAAAGCAAGAATGATATTGGTGATTTGTTGTCTGTAATATATTCAAGATTCACTTTTTCTTGCGAAAGCCAAATAGCTATCTCATCTTCAAGTATGCCTTTTCCTTTAAGAAAATTAAGAACAATAGCTTGTTTATTTGTGGTAGTTGTATCTTTGCCTGCTTGATCATCGTTCGGTAACTGAATCATTACAAGCGGATTTACCTCTGCACCAACATTTCTATAATGTTTTATAAGATCTTGTCTCTTTTGATACGCAAGTTCAAGAAGTATCTCATCTTGATCAACGCCTTTAAAATCTTTTCGATTAAGGTCTTCTTCTGTTTGGAAAATAATCTTTTCTTTTATTAACCCTGCTTCGATAACATCTTCTCGCTTAGCTTGAACGAAACCGCCTTTTTGTTCGGCAATGTCTTCAGCGTTAGGTAAATACTTAGGCGTAGCAGAAATACGAACGGTTATTTTAGGGGAAATGAGATTGAAGATTTCATCAGCAAGCTTCGTGTCTGCTCCGATATGTTCCTCGTCAACAATCACAACTAGCTTACGACCATCCTCTTTAGTTTTTTCAATAAAACTATCAAAGGTCAGACCCCATTCGTTATCCTTTCGGAGTTTTCGGCTTTCTTTGGAAGTCCCTTTAATCTTCTGCCAATTAATAAAAAATACTGCATTTTTGTTTAGTTTTCCTCGAGTAAGATCATTGAGGTCTAAAAGGTCTAATTCTGAAGCTCCGCCGTAATATGAAAATAATTTGTTCTTACTTTGTATATATGATTCTTCGTTAAATGTAATCCAAATAAAGGCAACATTATTTCCATAGAAGCGAGGATCGCCTACAAGGTCACGCAAGAACTGCGCCATCATAATTGTCTTTCCTGATCCTGTTGGAGATTTGAAAATAAGCGGAATGTTGTCATGTGGCGACTTCCAAAGATTAAGGAACTGATCCTTAAGTTTGGCTATCGTATTTTCTTGAAATGGTTTAAGTGCAAACATATATTAAATTCTGTTAATTTCTTTATAAACCTCGATAATAGGTTCTGGAATATCCTCGACTTTGATATTCTTTGTTGAATACTCGTTTTTGTATTCATTTTTACCCCAACCGAATATATACAGGACAGTTGGTTTGTCTTCCTTTTCTAGGATCTTCACAAGTTCAGGAAGTTTTAATTTATCTTCTTTGAAGTAAATCGCTGTCTTCTTATTGTCATTCTCAAATATCTGCCACCAATCATTTTTATCTGATTCGTTTAAAGTGTTTTCACGAATCGCTATCATTTCACCTGCTTGATAGGTGATCTTAATTTTTGATTCATCAGAGATTCGTTGGAGTTTTTCAATATCCACAAGATCTGTTTTGTAGTACGACAAATTACCGCCGAGGCTTTCGACTTTTTCTCCTTTTTTATTCTTGTATCCCTTGATTACTCGCTTAAGGCGTTCATAAGTAACTTCTTCGGCAATGTTATTTTCATTATTTGTACAGAGAATAAATTTTCTTTTTCCACCATCTTGCTTGTTAAGTTCAAGGACAGCATGACCTGTTGTTCCTGATCCTGCAAAAAAATCTAGAACCGTAGAGTTTTTTGTCGATGTTAGCTTGAGGGTGTCTATTAAAAGATAGAGTGATTTTGGAAAATCAAACTTTTTACCACCTAATATATTTTCTACAACTTTTGTTCCATAGTGTATGGCGTGATATTTGGGATCAATCCAATGTGTCTTTATTACCTGACTTTCGCGATATTTTTCATAAACCTGTATCTTATTGTTTTGATCTCTTTCAGCAATTATTTGTCCACTATTCAATCTTTCAAGAAAAGTTTCTTTTGTTGTTTTCCATGTTCGTTCTTGTCCTGTTGAAGTAATAGGTAAAATTTCTTCGTATCCTTTTTGCTTTCCTATTGTGATATTTTTCAGATCACTACTAACATATATTGGATAGAAAAAATGAGGTTTATTTTTTCTTAAATTATGATCACCTCCACCAGAACGAAGATAGTTATTTAATCTAAATAAACCATCTTTATCTTCACGGTCAAAAGTTGCTTGAATATCCTCGCTTAAAACTATCTTGGCAAAATTTGCTGACTGCTTATTTTTTGAATAAAAAAGCATGTACTCATGACTTGTTCCAAAGAATTTTTCCTGATTACGCCCCTCTGATTTATGAACTACTGAAACAATTCCGATTCGATTACTTTCTCCAAATATTTCATCCATTAATAAACCAAGGGTAAAAAGTTCATAATGATCAATTGCACATACAATAAAGCCGTTATCTGTTAGAAGGTTTTTTGCTAGCTCTAGACGATTCTTCATCATCGACACCCATTTACTATGGCGGTATGAATCATTTTCGTCTATATAATTATTGTTATACACCCAAGCACTGCTTCCAGTGTTGTATGGGGGATCAATATATATAACATCGATTTTATTTCGATGTGTATAGTTCAAAACAGAAAGCGAGTGATAATTATCACCCTCAATTAAAACATTATTGAGTGGTAAATTATCAGAAACTAATTTTCTATTTTTAACCTCCTTAATTATTGGAACTTGTTTTTCGCAAGCTAAAACAACCTCTTCTGGTTTATTTTCCCAGACGAGACCAAACTTTTTTCGATCTTTGAGCTTTTTTATTTCATTCTCAAGATCTTTTATATGAGCTAAAAGCTCTTTTTCAGAGTGATGTTGAGACATAGGGGTACAGTTCTATGTCTCGACTATCCATTTTTTTGTACAGAAACGGCAAAAAGGGACAGCCGAGCCTGTACCCCATAGCGGTGCTACCCCGAAAGGTTCCTGTTATGGAACTCGGACTGCCCCTCTTTGCCAATAACAGGTAAGAGAAAACAGTCCTTCCGGGGACTAAGCACACTTATAAAAATACTATGGGGTACTTTTATAATCTATCATAAAAAAGCCTTTTAATAAAGCGTTATAAAAAATTGATTGCGAGTATGCGACGTATTTTTAGTTCTGCATAGTCTTAGCAAAAGACTACTTCTGCGTCATTAATATAATATGGAAAAAACACAATTAAAGTATTGCTTATATGCTCGTAAGTCGACAGAAGCTGAAGAAAAACAAGCTCTTTCTATTGATTCCCAAATCAAAGAAATGAAGCAAATAGCTGATCGTGAAGGGTTAAATATTGTTGAGATTCGTCGTGAATCTCATAGTGCAAAAGAATCAGGTCAGCGACCAGTATTTGAAGAAATACTAAAAGATATAGACGACGGCATATTTAATGCCATTATCACTTGGGCACCTGACAGATTGAGTCGTAATGCAGGAGATCTGGGGAAACTAGTAGATCGTATTGATCAAAAGAAACTAACTCAAATTAAAACTTTCGGTCAAACATTTACTAACTCGCCAAGCGATAAATTCCTCTTGATGATTTTATGCTCTCAGGCAAAACTTGAAAATGATAACAAGAGTATCAATGTTAAACGAGGTATGAGGGCACGTTGCGAAATGGGATTATGGCCAGTACAGCCACCGACTGGTTATCGAAAACCAAACGAAAGACTAGCAAAATGTGAAGTAGAGATTGATCCAGAACGTGCACCAATTATCAAACAAATTTTTGAAAAAATTGCGTACGAACGATGGAGTGGAATGAGGGTATACTCATGGTTACGATATGAATTAAATTTTAAAACACACAAAGGATTTTATTTAAGTGTTGGAAATGTATTCAAGATAATCAATAACACCTTTTATTATGGGAGATTTGAATTTCCTCAAGGAAGCGGAAATTGGTATGATGGGAAGCATACACCAATAATCAGTAAAGAACTTTTTGATGATTGCAGGTCTGCAATCAAAACACAGGTCATAAAAACTCACGGAAAAGAATTCGCATTCACCCGAATGGTTAAATGTGGAATGTGCGGATCTGGAATTACTGCCGATGAAAAGTTTAAGAAACTACTAAATGGCGGAGTAAATAGACATGTCTATTACAGATGTACGAAGTCTAAAGATAGAAAATGTACGAATCCTGCGATAAACGAAGATGATTTGTTAAAAGAATTTCAGAAAATGGCAGGAACTTTGGATCTTAATGAAGTACAACTTAATGAAAAGTTGAATCTTGAAATCAAGAAATTCAAAAAGCTTCAAGCAATGTTTTTAGGAAAGGACAACCCAGCAGATATACAGAAAGTTGATCTCAGAAATTACATGAAATTCGTTTTGAAAGACGGAACAATTTTAGAAAAACGATCGGTTCTTGATTGTATAAAAAACGATCTAGTTTTAAAAAATAAGATCATAACAGTTAAAGAGTAAAAATAACTTTTCAAACAAAAACAGCTAACGATTATCTCGTTAGCTGTTTTTGTTGTTCTTTATAACAAGAGCGTTTAATGACCCTTGTCGAGTGCTCGAACTAGCACTCGACTCTGTGACC
>JADLCZ010000037.1 GCA_020846955.1 Candidatus Nomurabacteria bacterium | reverse complement strand
GTATGAGTACTCGCAACATCAGCCTTGATACGACGTACAGTCTCGTTCCCTGCTTCGATATCTACTCCTGCTTGTGTGTATAGATCAGCCATTATTTTTGTAAATAATTTTTATAACCAATTTCTGACATCTTTTTTGCTTTTGTTTTTACACCATCTTCCAATTTCTTTTTGAAATCGGTCAGCTTCTTCTGTAGAGTTTTGTCATTAGTTGCGAGGATTTGCACAGCCAAGATTCCAGCATTGTGTGCAGCATTAATACCAACAGTCGCTACTGGAATTCCGGGGGGCATTTGAACAATGGAGAGAAGTGAATCCAAGCCATCCAGAGTCTTGGCTTTCACAGGCACACCTATCACAGGAAGTGTCGTCAATGACGCTGCTACCCCTGCTAAATGTGCTGCCCCACCAGCTGCCGCGATGATAACCTTGAGTCCGCGAGTAATTGCACTTGTTGCATAAGCATGAGCAATGTTTGGAGAACGATGCGCAGATGCGACAGTAATCTCGTATGGCACCCCAAAGTCTTCTAATAGTGTACAAGCCTCACTCATAACACCCAAATCAGAATCAGAACCCATAATAATACCTACTATTGATTTTGCCTTTTTCATATACCAAATATAGCATATTTCCCTATCCTCACAAATATACAATTAAAAATGAGGCCCCTATAAAGTAAGCCTCATTTAGTAAAATAGTTTTCCATCTTTAAGAGCATTGGTAAGTTGCCCATAATTTGAAAATATTCTTTGGTTGTTATTTAGAACGATATTCGTATCTTGATTAAAGAACCAAAATGGAATTCCAGCATTTTCTGCCATTTTCCCATCAGGTTCAATATCATCACCAATAAGTATGACATTCTGTCGTGCATAATCCATATCGATTTGGGGATTATATTGTAGCCATTGATCAATAGCTAAGGCTATCAAATAAACGCTGGGTTTATTTTTACTTTTCCAATCAAGATTATAAGGTCCGAAACTATCATCAGGAGTTATATAGAGTAATGGTTGTTTTATGCTATGGTAATTAAAAACTTCCCGGATAAATTTTTCATACCCTGAAGATATAATGCCAAAATCTACATTATGTGATTCAAGCGTATCCCTGAATTCACGAAATCCTGTATAAATTTCTGGCCAAACATTTCCATTTGTACAGATAGTACCAATGTTATAATTTAAGTAATAAATATTAATATTAATAAATGCTTTGTAGATTTCTGGTGTAGGATCTAGAGTTGAATCCAGACTTAAATCTATATCATAATTTTCACAATATTCCTCTAAATTTGGTAGCAGTTCTTTAATAGAAGCTAGGTGCATAACTACCTCGATTGAAGATCGCCCTTTTGCACCACCTTCATTTAGAAATCTTACTAAGCCTTCATATCCAAACATTAAATTAATTGAATTATGATATGCTTGTTGGAACAAATTATCCATTTCAGTCTTGGCAATAGTCTGTGAAAAACTAGCCAACACCAACTTTTTTTGGTATTCTATTGTCGAATTTTTCATAACTTTACCTTTTTACAAAGTCTACCCTATACCAGAGATTTGTCAAAGAAAACTCAAATAAAAATGAGTTTTACCAACTCAACGCTATCGCTTTATATTGGTAAATTATAGTTTTGTATGGAGGGCTCTTTTACCTATATCATCACGATAGTAGATTCCCTCATAATAAATTTTTTGTATTGCTTTGTATGCTTTGTCGAGCGCTTCTTGGAGTGTTATACCTGTGGCTGATACTCCCATTACCCTACCACCATTCGTAACTAAATTGCCATCTTTGATTGTAGTCCCAGCATGAAAGATTACAATATCTGGGTCACTTTGTGCCTCTTCTATCCCAGAAATTACTTTCCCCTTTTCGTATGCATTTGGATAACCACCAGAAGCCAATACGATATTGCATGCAAATAAATTCTTCCATTTTATTTCAAATTTATATAATTCTTTTTCGATACATGCGTCAAATAATTCAAAAATATCAACATCTAGCAATCGCATGTATGTTTGGACTTCTGGATCACCAAAGCGAGAGTTAAATTCTATAATCTTTGGGCCTTCAGAGGTAATTATTAGTCCAGGATAAAGAATTCCTTCGAATGGTATGCCATCATGCTCCATATTAACCAATGTTGGGAGAATTATTTTATTTTTGATTTCTGTCATTAAATTTTCATCAACAAATGGCACAGGAGCAATAGTCCCCATCCCACCAGTATTGAGCCCCGTATCTCCGATACCAATTTTCTTATGGTCTTGTGATGATGGAAATACTTTAGAGGAAACACCGTCTGATATTGCATGAGTAGAAATCTCTGGACCTAGAAGAAACTCTTCGATCACAATCTCACTACCACCATCACCAAAAATCTTTTTGATTAAAATATTTTCTACAGCTATCTTTGCCTCTTCTCTTGTAAGACAAATAAGTACACCCTTACCAAGAGCAAGCCCGGATGCCTTGACGACTACTGGTGTCGTATGAGTATCTATATATGAAAGTGCATCGTTATATTGTTCTTCTGTAAAAGTTCGAAATTGTGATGTCGGTAAATTATGACGGTGCATGAAATCTTTTGCAAAGGCTTTGGACCATTCAAGTTTACTAGCCTCTTTTGTCGGACCCCAAATACGTAAATTATTTTTACGGAACAGATCTACAATACCAAGAGCCAATGGATCATCTGGCAAGGCTAATGTCATGTATATATTCTCTTTTTTGGCAAATTCTAGCAATGCTATAATGTCTGTAGCTTTTATTTCTAAATTTGTACCCAATTCCTTTGTGCCTGCATTCCCTGGGGCGAAATACAACGTAGGTCTGTGTAGTGATTGATCCAATTTCCAACCCACAGCATGTTCCCTGCCTCCACTACCAATTATTAGTACCTTTTTGTTTTGCAACATAAATTAAATTTACCATATTTTTGCTCTTTTGGGTATTTAATGTTACATCCTTTTAAGAATTTGTAATTTTCTGCAACAATTGTACATAGAGCTCATTCTCTTTCTTTTTCAATCTAGCATACAAGGATTCTACCGTATCATCATTTTGAATTTGCTCAAAAATCCGGCCGAGAACAGGGCCAAAATCAAAATTAAGTGTGAGGAAATGTATAGACGAACCAGCAAAAGTACTTTTATTGTCTAAAAAATTTTTGACAGCTTTGTCCGCAAGCATTCCTTTGTTCCACAAAGCAAGAGTTCCATCGGGGTTTGCAATTGTTCCATTTGTTGTATCAGGGATCAAACCTGGGTGCAAATTAAGAATCCTATCAGGATATGCGGTAATCACTTCATCCAAAATTATCTTTTTCCACCCTGCCAAACATATAAAATCGGGATTCAGTTTCTGTAATAGAGCCAACAAATCTTCCTTGGCTGGACAAATTTCAATTGGAATATTATTTACTCTCGCATATTTTAAACCAAGAGCACTTTCTGTGTCGGAAATCACAGCACAAATCTCGGCATTTATTTGGCCACTTGTAACCCCTTCAATAATTGCCTTTAGATTACTTCCAGTTCCAGTATTGGAGATAAGAACAACTATTTGCATTTTATTCTGTTGGGACGTCATAACTAACTTCATTCTTACGCTCTAATATATCTATAGGATACTCGCCAGTGAAAAATGATGTCGAAAGCTGATCTTTTGGAAGGCCAATTGATTTGATCAATCCATCAAGTGTTAGGAAATGTAGTGATGTCGCACCAAGGAATTCTCGAATCTCCTCGACTGTTTTATGAGATGCAATCAGGTCACTCTGCTTGGGAGTATCGATACCGTAGAAATCAGGGAATCGAACAGGCGGAGAAGAAATTAGGAAATGCACTTCTTTTGCACCTGCTTTGAATAAATTCTCTACCAACTTCCTGCTTGTTGTACCTCGCACGATTGAGTCATCTATAACAATTACTCTTTTATCTTTCAATACTTCGGGCATTGGAATTAATTTCAGTGCTACAGAATGCTCGCGGGACTCTTGGTCGGGCTCTATAAATGTACGATGCACATAACGGTTCTTGATCAAGCCAAGTTCGAGAGGAAGCCCTGACTTTTGCGAGAATCCAATTGCCACAGGCATAGCAGTATCGGGCACTGGCACAACAATGTCCGCATTTTTTGTAAATTCCTCTGCAAGAGTAATACCTGATTGTTTGCGAACTTCATAAACAGATCTACCAGCCAATATACTGTCAGGTCGAGCGAAATACACGAATTCAAAAATATCATGTCTTGGAATGGCTTCGGCCAATTTTACACTCTTCAATCCTTGTTTGTTTATTACAAGCATTTCCCCGGGCACTACTTCACGGACAAACTCTGCGCCAATAGTTTTGAGTGCGCAAGTCTCAGATGCCACAACAAATCCACTCCCCAATTTACCAAGTGCAAGTGGTCGCATACCGTAGGAATCACGGATTACAATAAGAGTATCTTTGGTCATCATTGTTATAGAAAATGATCCTGTCATTAATGGGAAAATTTTACTTACGCTTTCTTCGATATTCATTCCCTCTGCCAGATACACTCCAATTGCATCTGCTATCAATTCAGAATCGGAGCGATCATTCTTGAGAGCATTTTTTGACTGTAAGAATTCTTGTAGAGCTTTTACGCTTGGTAAATTGCCATTGTGCGCAAGTGCAAAATCATTCTCAACATTGAGTACTGGTTGAGCATGGTCAAGCGCACTCCCGCCAGATGTAGAATACCTATTATGGCCAATTGCAATGTGGCCCACCAATGGCTTAATTGTTTCCTCTGTATATACACCCGATACAAGCCCTGCGCCTTTGTGAGTATATAAATTACTGCCATCACTTGTTGTAATACCACTTGCTTCCTGCCCTCTGTGTTGCAAAGCAAACAAAGCAAAAAAAGCATGGCGTGCTACCTGCCCACCATCTGCATATATTCCCACAACCGCACATTTTTCATTTAAGTTTTCCATTAGATTCACAGTATAGCAAAAAACTCCTCATATAAAAAGCAAAAATTCCCAACCGGAGTCGGGAACTTTTTTTCTTTAGGGAATCAGCTTACTTTTTCTTGCCAAAGGCAATTTCAATATTTAAACTGCTGGAACGATCAAGAATAAATTCATGAGGACCAGAAACCAAAACGGCGGCTTTGGTAACACCAGGAATTACATTAGAAATATCTACTGTGTCTATCTTAGCTTCAGAATGTTCAATAACCTGCTGCGGTGACGGAAAGTCTTCGTAAACAGGGCCAGTATTGAAATCACCTCCGACTTGAATAGAGAAAGTTGTAGGTATTATTTGCTTAACCTTAGTACTTGCCACATACCACTGAAATTTTTCCCGGTTGATTTGAAAGCCAAGCGCATCGGTAAGGGTAGAGTCGTACTCGATTGGAATAAACACAATCCGGTCCTTCTCGAGTTCGCATTCTACAGAATACTTTTTGCATGCATAGTTTTTTGCCACTGGCTGATAAAAACTCAGTACAAATGATAATCCTACGATTGTGCCGAACACAACAACAACCGTCAAAATGAATCCCCTTGGGATTTTCTTAATTAAATTTAATAGCTTTTTCATGGTACTTTTTCTTTTAAAACTAATATATATATAGCGATTTGTCAAGCCCCCGTACTGGTTCAATATATAAAATCTCTATTTACCCATTCGTACGAATAAGACAATAAGAATTTATAAAAATTCCCTAGGTCTGACCTAGGGAGGTAACAACTCGCCTATTCGCACGAATAAGCGAATATTAAAAACACAAATGCAACACTTGCGGACGGCCGTCCCAATCTGTTACAGATTCAAAAATGGAGTACCATGGGTACTAACAGAATTTATTTTCTAAAATAATTTACCGCATTCTTGAAAAGAATTAGCCCTGGACCTTCTTTCGGTGTTTTTTTATTTTTCCTTTTTAGAATTTCTTTCTGCAATTGCGCATCGGGTCTTTGCTGGAAGAACATTCCCCTTTCAGGGTGTGGCATCATACCAAGGATTCGGCCATTTGCGGACAATACACCTGCTACATCGTGCATTGCACCATTTGGATTCGCAGACAAATTTTGGAAGTCGCAAATCTCACCTTTTGTATATTGGAATGCTATTTGACCATTCTTCATCATCTTTTTATATTCATCGTCCCCTATTACATATCGCCCTTCACCATGTGCAATCGGTAGTGAAATTGATTTGATTCCTTTGAGCCATGGGCTATTCCCCACACACTTCATATCTACCCAGCGGTCAATATACATACCACTAGCATTATGAGCGAGTGCTCCAGGTACAAGACCTAGATTTGTAATAATTTGGAAGCCATTACAAATACCAATCACCAATGTCTCACGAATGATAAATTCATCAAGTTCCTTCTGTAGATGATTACGGAATTTATTGGCATAAGCCTTGCCACTACCTGTATCATCTCCATAAGAGAATCCCCCAGGGAAAGCTAAGATGTCATACTGTGAAAGGAGCTTTGGGTTCGCAATCAAATCATTGATGTGCACAATATCGGCCTTGCCCCCTGCCCATTCGAAAGCGTACTTAGTCTCCTCCTCGCAATTGAGCCCATATCCCGACATCACTATGATTTTTGGAATTTTATTTTTCATATTATTTAAAACTATTTGAAAATGAATTGTAGATTCTCGAAATTGTGTCGACTTTTGTATCTACAATTTTATCCTTACCATTTTTGATTACAAAATTTTGGTCTTTTGAAACTGTGCCAATCTTTGTGTATGGAATATTTTTTACCAAATTCTCAAAAGCTTTCACATTATTTTTCGCAATACTTACAACAATTCGTCCCTGACTTTCGGAGAATAATTTTGCATCTATATTTGTGGCACTACCTGTGAGCTTTTTAAGATCAACATTTATACCCAAGCCTCCTCCAACACTTGCTTTTACCAATGCTTGGGCAAGACCACCAGAATTTACCGAGATCGCACTTGCAACGAGATTTTTACTAATTACTTTTTCAAGAGCTTTGTAAATTTTTGTATTCTTTTTTGTATCTACTTTTGGTGTTATGTTACCTATAGCAACATTTTTGCCGATTTGTTTGTAATATTCACCTGCACCGAGCTCGTCGTGCGTCTCCCCTAGTACATAAATTATATCCCCTATAATTTTGAATTCTGGAGTAACAGCCTTGTTATAATCTTTCATCACACCAATTGCGGAAATTAATAATGTTGGTGGAATTGAAATAGCGACAAAATTACCATCCTTGTCATAACCTTTGAAGTCATTGAACATACTATCTTTACCAGAAATAAATGGTGTACCATAATCAACTGCCGTATCGTAGCAAGATTTGATCGCATCTACCAATTGCCCAAGGCGAATTGGATCGTACGAAGAGCACCAGCAAGTATTGTCCAGTATTGCTAAATGATCAAGTGTGCCTCCTGCACAAATTGCATTACGAACGGCAGTATCAATTGCGCAAGATGTCATATCATAAGTACTAATATCTCCATATGATGGATAGACGCTTGATGTCACAACCACTGCACGATCGGAATCAAAAATTGGCTTGATCACTTGCGCATCAGTATTGATAAGCCCCGCGCCAGATAGTGGCTTAATGACAGATGAGGATTGCACTTCATGATCGTATTGCTCAGAAATCCATCTGTTACTTCCTAGATTCTCAGAGCCAACGAGTTTCAAGAATTCTTTTGTGCGAGATGTGCCACTCGGTAGTTTGGGTTCATAATAAACTTTCACTTCACTTTTTGAATGAAGTTGGCGAGTTGGCAAGCCGTTGTGCAAAAACTCCATTGGCATATCCATAATCACTTTGCCATTTTGGCGGACAACACAATTTTTATTCTTGCTAAATTCTCCAATTACAGAAGCTTGTACTCCACGACTTTCCATCAAATTTTTAAACTCATCCCATTTATTTTTTGGTACTGACAAAGTGATACGTTCTTGCGATTCGGAAATCCAAATTTGCCATGGGGACAACCCTGGATATTTTAGTGGCACGTTCTCAATATCAACAATTGCTCCACCACACTCCTTGGCCATCTCGGCTACTGAACAAGATATTCCTCCGGCCCCATTGTCAGTAATACTATTGTACAAATTCCTATCCCGAGCTTCCTTCACTATTGCGTCACTTAACTTCTTTTGTGTAATTGGATCACCAATTTGCACAGCAGTAGCAGGGCTTGCAGAATCTAATACTACAGATGAAAATGTCGCACCGTGCACACCATCGAGCCCCACCTTGCCGCCAACTACTACTATATAGTCACCAGGCTTTGCACTTTTTTCTGTAGCATCCTTGCCATTTACAATACGAGGGCTCAATCCAATAGTCCCAGCAAATACTAGTGGCTTGCCACGATAACGATCATCGAATTTTGTAAATCCATTTATAGTAGGAATTCCTGAACAGTTTCCTCCAGCATTAATACCTTTTATAACTCCATCAATAATACGTGCTGGTGGGAGCATTTGTTGTTTCAATTTTTTGTCTTTATAAAGTGGTCGTATGTCATTTGGATATCCGAAACAGAATCCATATACATTAGCAATAGGTTTAGATCCCATACCGAACCCAATTGTATCTCGATTAACTCCCACAATCCCTGTAATTGCTCCACCAAATGGATCAAGCGCTGACGGACTATTGTGCGTCTCCACTTTGTGACTAACCATATATTTATTATCAAAAATAATTCCCCCAGCATTATCAGAAAAAACAGAAAGACAGAAATCCTTCTTGCCTTTTATTTTCCGTATATCATTTGTCGCCTTTTTTATATAAGATTTATATAGGCCGTCTTTAATATCATCAATCGAATTTGCAAAAATTGTATGCTTGCAGTGCTCACTCCAAGTTTGAGCCAAAGATTCCAATTCTATGTCAGTAGGATTGCGTTTCAACTCTCGGAAAAAGTTTTGGATCACTTTCATACTCTCTAGATCCAATGCTAGTGGTCCACGACGAGTACCATCTGGGTCGAGTATTCCCTCCTTACCAATTTTAATCAATTCTTCGTCTCTCGCATTTATAAGTGGTACAACTATACACTCTTTCTTTTGTGGTAAGACAACTTCAGGAACATATAATGATAATCCTTTATTTTTTAATTCATTTGTTACCTGTACGATTGTTGCCCTTTCGATTAGTGGATTATGTAATGAGAATGCAATTGTTTCTACGTCTTTCTTTGTTATATTTCCAGATAATAAAAAAACCTTCGAGGTATATACTGCCTCGCCATCACTAAACGGTCTTTTAAGTAAATCGCTAACACTCTCCATTACTGTATGAGCTACGTTGTCTGTCACTCCTGGCGCAAAACCAATTTCGAGTACATATGAAAAATTTACCAAGTTTGGTAATTGATTAATAGAGAAAGTTTCAAGCTTTTTATTTATGAGAGATTGACCTATTTTTTCTAAATCATGTTGTGATAGATTGGCATTGATAAGGTAAGAATCAATAATTGATACCCCTAAAACTTTGCCAGATAAACCTAAGTTGTTAAAAGGCAATACTTTGCCTTTGCCATTTTGCTCATTAGGAATTACATAAATCCTTGAAATCATACACACATATTAGACTATTTTTGCTCTTATTACAAATATGTTATTATTGATGAATGACACAGCCAACTTTGCAAGTTACGGGATACAGAGGAATATGGGG
>JADLCZ010000036.1 GCA_020846955.1 Candidatus Nomurabacteria bacterium | reverse complement strand
CCAAGCTCATATTGGGCTCGAGCACAGGTCAAAGCATTAAATAAAGACATGGAGGGGGCAGAACAGGCATATAAGGACGCAATAGCAATAGAGCCAAAGGTGGAGTCATCTCATAAATTATTGATATTATTCGCACTATCAAACCATGATCAGAAATTGTACGACGAAGCCTTAAATCAAGCCAAAAAAGACATACCTGGGTTCGTCTTTAGTATGAATGATTAAAATGATATAATCAGTGTATGGAAAAAGTCATAGTTACAGGAGGAGCAGGATTCATAGGGTCGCATATCGTGGATGCCCTTATTGAGCTTGGGTACGAGGTTCATATTATAGATAACATGTCTGCAGGCAAAGAGGAGAATATTAACCCAAAGGCCATAATGCATAATATAGACATACGAGATTACGAGAAATTGTTGCCAATATTTGAGAATGCAAAATACGTTTTTCACGAAGCAGCTATGCCTCAAGTCGAGTATTCTATGCACAATCCGATCGAAACGCACGATATCAATGTAAATGGCCTACTCAATGTCTTGGAAGCATGTAGGGTAAACAAAGTAAAAAGACTAGTCTTTGCGGCTTCGAGCGCAGCCTATGGCAATCAGGATACTTTGCCCCTTGTAGAAACTATGGAAATGAAACCCTTATCTCCATACGGAACTCATAAGTTAATTGGTGAGATATATTGTAGCTTGTATTCTAGAATTTATAATTTAGAGACTGTGTCTTTAAAATATTTCAATGTATACGGCCCACGCCAATCAAGCACTGGAGCCTACGCATCGGTGATTGCAAAATTCTTAGATTTGAAAAAGAGTAATATGCCGATGACTATAACAGGGGACGGCGAGCAGACTCGAAGCTTCGTACATGTGCATGATGTTGTAAAAGCAAATTTGATAGCTATGACAGGGGAGAATGTGGGTAAAGGGGAGGTAATAAATATTGGAACAGAGGAAATGTATTCAGTAAATCAGATTGCTAAATTGCTTGGTGGAGAGTTCGTATATATAGACCCTCGGATTGAACCAAGGGCAACCTCTGCGGACATCGCAAAGGCAAAAGAATTGTTGAATTGGGAGCCAAATGTCAAATTCGAAGACGCCTTGATAGAATTGAAGAAGTATAATAATATAGCCTAATATATGAAAATTGCAGTTATCGGTACAGGGTATGTTGGACTAGTTACAGGAGCTTGCTTTGCTGAAGTCGGTATGGATGTTGCCTGTATAGACATAGACACAAAAAAAATAGAAAATCTCAGAAAAGGAATCTTGCCAATATACGAACAAGGGCTAGAAGAGATTGTTGTAAGTAATTATGAGAAGGGGCGACTACAATTTGAAAGTTCAATCAGCGAAAATATAAAAGACTGTGAAGTTATTTTTATTGCAGTGGGGACACCACCAGATGAGGACGGTAGTGCAGACCTCAAGCATGTATTGGCAGTAGCGGATGCAATAGGGAATAATATAGATAAATATACTGTAGTAGTAACAAAAAGTACTGTACCCGTAGGTACAGCCAAAAAGGTGAAGGAAGCTGTACAAGATGCTTTAACAAAAAGAAATGTTAAAGTTGAATTCGACGTAGTAAGTAATCCTGAATTCCTAAAAGAGGGAGCAGCTATAGAGGACTTTATGAAGCCCGAAAGAATTATTATTGGAGTGGAATCAAAAAGTGCCGAGGAAGTAATGAATAAATTATATAAACCATTTCTTCTCAATGGCCACCCTTGCATATTTATGGATATACCAAGTGCTGAGATGACCAAATATGCATCCAATAGTATGCTTGCTACTAAAATTAGCTTTATGAATGATATAGCCAACCTGTGCGATATTATGGGGGTGGATGTAAATATGGTACGACGTGGTATTGGGAGTGATAGTAGAATAGGAAATAAATTTATTTACCCTGGTATTGGCTATGGAGGAAGCTGTTTCCCAAAAGATGTGAAAGCTTTGATTAAAACTGCCCATGAGAATGGCTATAACATGAAAGTATTGCAAGCGGTAGAGGAAGTAAATGATAATCAGAAGCATATAATGTTTGAAAAATTAACAAATTACTTCAAGGATTTGAAAGGCAAAAAGATAGTACTGTGGGGATTGTCTTTCAAGCCAAAGACTGATGATATGCGTGAGGCTCCAAGTCTTGTATTGATAGATCAATTACTCAATGCAGGTGCTAGTGTATACGCGTATGATCCAAAAGCCATGCACGAAGCCAAGAGGATGCTAGGGGATAAAATTATTTATGGTAAGGATCAATATGAAATTTTGCAAGATTCTGATGCGTTGGTAGTTTTAACAGAGTGGCCAGAATTCCGATCCCCAGATTTCGCTAAAATAGGAGAGAGTTTAAAAGATAAAGTAATTTTTGATGGTAGAAATATTTATGAACCGAGTGAAATGAAGAGTCTTGGATTTTATTATGAATGTATTGGTAGAAATATAATCAAATGAAAAAAGTATTAATAACAGGTGGAGCAGGATTTCTCGGATCACATTTATGTGATAGATTCTTAACAGAAGGATACAGTGTTTTGTGCATGGATAATTTAATTACCGGCAATAAAAAAAATATTGAACATTTATTAAACAAAGAAGACTTTGTATTTATTGAACAAGATGTTTGTGAACTTATAAAGATCGATGGTGACCTTGATTATATTTTACACTTTGCCTCACCGGCAAGTCCGATCGATTATCTTAAATTCCCAATAGAAACTTTGAAAGTTGGATCACTCGGTACACACAATTTATTAGGACTTGCAAAAGCTAAAAAAGCAAGGATATTGATAGCCTCAACGAGTGAAGTCTATGGCGATCCTATGGTTAGCCCTCAAACTGAGGAGTATTGGGGTAATGTTAACCCAATAGGCCCACGTAGTGTATATGACGAGGCCAAGCGCTTCCAAGAAGCCATGACAATGGCATACAATAGGCAATTTGGCTTGGAGACACGCATTGTGCGTATATTTAATACTTATGGCCCAAGGATGCGCCTAGATGACGGTAGGGCATTACCTGCCTTTATTGGACAAGCTATGCGGGGGGAAGATTTGACCGTATTTGGGGACGGCAGCCAAACAAGGTCATTTTGTTATGTCGATGATTTAGTAGAGGGTATATATAGACTACTTTTAAGTGACTATTCTATGCCTATAAATATTGGTAATCCAGAGGAAATTAGTATAAAAGATTTTGCAGAGGAAATTATCAAATTGACAGGCTCGAATCAAAAGATAATCTATAAAGACTTGCCGATAGATGACCCCAAACAGAGGAAGCCTGATATTACAAAAGCTCGTGATATACTTAAATGGGAGCCAAAGATTAATAGGACTGAAGGTTTACAAATTACATATGATTATTTTAAATTATTAAAAAGTTAAATTTATGGAAAATACTAAAAAAGCATTGGTTTGCGGGGCAGGGGGATTCATCGGTAGCCACTTAGTTAAAAGGCTTAAAAATGAGGGGTATTGGGTGCGGGGAGTAGACTTAAAAAAGCCTGATTTTAGCGAGAGTGTTGCAGATGAATTTGTAATCGGAGATCTTCGTGAGCAGAGTGTATGCAGAAGTGTACTTGATCAACCTTTTGACGAAGTGTACCAATTGGCTGCAGACATGGGAGGTGCAGGTTATATTTTTACTGGAGAGCATGATGCAGATGTGATGCATAATTCTGCAACAATTAATTTGAATATTGCTGATTTAGCCCAAAAACAAAAAGTTGGTAAGATATTTTATTCTTCTTCTGCTTGCATGTATCCAGCATACAACCAAGAAGATCCAAATAATCCAAATTGCAGAGAAGATTCTGCATACCCTGCAAATCCTGATTCTGAATATGGCTGGGAAAAGCTTTTTAGTGAAAGATTATATTTAAGTTATCTTAGAAATTATGGTTTACAGGTGCGTATTGCACGCTTCCACAATATTTTTGGACCTGAAGGTACATGGCAAGGCGGCAAAGAAAAAGCCCCGGCTGCTATCTGTAGGAAAGTAGCACAAGCACAAGAGGGTGGCGAAATCGAAATGTGGGGTGATGGTGAACAGACAAGGTCATTCCTGTATATCGATGAATGCCTTGAAGGTGTAAGGCGTTTAATGCAATCTGATTTCACAGGGCCAGTGAATATTGGATCGGATGAAATGGTGACGATAAATCAATTGGCACAGATGACTATGGGTATCGCAAATAAAAAACTTTCTATAAAACATATTCCGGGGCCTCTTGGTGTTCGAGGTAGAAATTCAGACAATAAATTAATTAAAGAAAAATTAAATTGGGCACCGAATACACCACTCACAGATGGGATAAAAAAAACGTACGAATGGATTGAGAAACAAATTAATTTATAGTTTATGATTATCGTACGACTTTCAGGGGGGATGGGGAATCAGATGTTTCAATATGCAATTGGACGTGCTCTTTCGATCAGGCACAATGTGCCATTGAAACTTGATACTACATTTTTAAATCATAGAATAAAAATGCCTCATTTTTTGCGACCTAATTTTAACTTCCGTAATTTTGATTTAGATGTATTTAATATACAAGCCGAAATTGCTCAGCCTTCTGAGATTTCATTTTGGAATCGACCAATTTTGTCTGGCCCAGTGATGCTTGTTATAGATGCAATCTTGCGTAAGCTAGCATTTATCCCAGGTTGGGAAAAAGGACCTTTTTTTGATAAAAGTATATTAGATCTAGGGCCTAATACTTATCTCCAAGGATTTTGGCAAAGTCAGAAATATTTTATAGATATAGCATCTCAAATTCGCAAAGACTTTACTTTAAAGGATCCAATATCACAGGCAACAAAAAACATGCAATTAGAAATAAATAATACAGAATCCCTTTGTGTGCATTTAAGGAGGACTCATGGTGGAGGAGGATATCATTCAAAATATGATATGGATTATTACAATAAAGGTATAAAATATATTTCAGAAAAGAAAAAAATAGAAAAAATTTTTGTATTTTCTGATGATATAGTTTGGTGTAAAGAAAATATTAAATTTGATTATCCGACAATCTTTGTAGATAGAGATTGCGAAGGTAAGAAAGGGGAGGGAGATCTGTTCCTAATGAGCCAATGCAAGAATTTCGTTATACCGAATAGTACTTTTTCTTGGTGGGGAGCATGGCTTTCTGAGTCCCGAGATAAGATAGTGGTTACCCCAAAGGATTGGTACGCAAATAGCAAGATTAATACAGATGATTTAATCCCAGAATCCTGGGTGCGAATATAATATGAATAAATTAGTATCAATTATACTGCCAACATACAATGGCTCTAAGTGGATAAAAAAGGCCCTAGAGAGCGTATTTGCCCAGTCTTATACAGATTGGGAACTATTAGTTATAGATGACGGTTCAGAGGATAATACAAGTATTATTGTTGATAGCTATGTAAATAAAGACCAAAGAATAAAGTATATAAAAAACGATAGTAATATAGGAATACAAAAGACTCTTAACAAGGGTCTTAAAGAAGCAAAAGGAGAATATATAGCACGGATTGATGATGATGATATTTGGGTGGATAAGTATAAGCTCGAAAAACAAGTTGAATTTTTTGAGAATAATAAAGATTATGTTTTAGTTGGGACAGGAGTTATTATGGCTAATGAAAATGGGGAAGAGTTGTTTAGATATTTATTACCAGAAAAAGATTATGATATTAAGAATAAACTTCTAGGCAAAAATTGTTTTGCGCACTCGAGTGTATTGTTTCGTAAAGATTCCGCTATCAAATGCGGTGGATATAGTGAGGATAAAGATACGCTCCATATAGAAGATTATGACCTGTGGCTTAAGCTGGGAACTATTGGTAAGCTTGCAAATTTGCCAACTTATAGCCTTAAATATACAATAAGAGAAAGTAGTTTAAGCGCAACAAACAGATTAGAAGTTTTCAGAAAATTATTATCTTATTTAAAAAAACATAAAAATAATTATAATAATTATTATCCAATGTTAATTAGAGCTTATGCCCGTTTTGTTTTATACAGTATTTATATTAAACTACCTAAAAAGTTTTCTTTAAACAGAATTATAAAATTATATAAAGAAAGATAATTACCCCTTAAACATTTTTATGTATTTTTCTTTATTCTCTATGATATATTTAGGTAGGTCCTTCTCGTCAACCCAGAATTTAAAGCTCCTTCCCACTATGTCTTTATTGTTTTTTAATTTTTCCACTATATTTTTTTTTGTTTTTTCGTTATTAAACTCCTGATGTGAAAATGACTCTAATTTCAGCTTTACCCTATCAGTTCCACCTTGATAAGTGAAATGCCAGCCACCATTTTCTACAAACATATGCCTGGTTTTACTAATGCTTTTTAGGTCGTTCAGGCAACCATTTTTAATAATAGAATATTTTGCTGCTGTAGTACCAACCCATTTTTCGTTTGACCTATTATTTAAATAATAATAATAGGCTAATTGCTTAAACTTATAAATAGAATTTGAACTGTAATCTATTAAAATATCAGGGTTCCATATTTCATCGAGATCAGATATATAACAAAAATCATCATCATTTAATCCCACTAATGCCTTCTTTACACTTTCTTTCTCATAAAAATCACGTAAAAAATTTGGTTTATCTTTAGGAGCGCTATCAGATTTTAGCGCGGATTCGAGTATGTTTTTTTCAATTTCTGGTAAGTTTTTATTGAGTAATCGTGACCTAGCATCTCCGAAATCCTTTAATGGTTCATCTATAATATAATGAATAATTTTATTATGAAATTTAGTAAACAGATGTTTGTTTTTATTATAATATAACTCTTTTGGGTTCCCTGAATGAGTTAGAGTTGATTCTACTATAACAAAGTAATCAACATATTTATTTAGTATATTTAATCTTATCTCAAGTGTTTCGATTTCATTATAAAAATTAAAAATATCATAGATTTTTATTTTCTTTCGATATTCAACAATTTCGAAATCGGAGAGTTTATTTTTCTGTAGATATTTGTATGTTAAATTATCAACAAAAGAAAGACCTTTGTTTGTTAGTACACCTAGTTTTGTTTTTAGAGCTCTTACAATTCTCATATTTTTTTGAGAAAATATTTTATTTTTCTGTATATTTTTTTGACTTTTCTTTTTAAATAAGACTCATAATATTTTAAAGGTACTGTTTTGCCGACAGTTAGATAGTTGGGGAAGTGACCTTCAATATATAAGTCCTTCTCACTTGGTGGATATTTCTTGATAAAAACGATGCTACGATATAAGTGTATAAATTCTAAATTCTTTTCCCACCAATCCATAGGGGCTAATTTTTTTTGATGATACCACCCATCTTCGTCATCAAGAGCAATGTTTGCTGTACCAGATTTTCCACCAGAGTTTACACCATCAATTAGCTTCTTTAATAGATCAATAAAAACAGGCTCACCAGTGCCGTGACTCTTGCCCCAATAACATGCATGCAAATCTTCAACAATATACAGGCCACCTTTTTTAAGAAGTGGAAACAAATATTCGAAACTACATTTCATATCGTCGTTATGATGACTACCATCATCAATAATAATATCAAACGGACCATAATCTTTATTTACTTGTCCCAAAAAGTTTACATCATTTTGACTGCCTGTAATTATATTAACACGCTCCTCCTCAAGATGCTTTAAATCTATAATATCGATAGCCGTAATTTCAGCATTTGGGAAGTACTCCTTCCAGGCCTTTACAGAGTATCCTTTGTCTACACCAATTTCAAGAATCTTTAATTTCTCATTTCGAATTGGATCAAAATATAATGCGTACAATTTTGTATAATTGTGCCACATACTAGATTTATCTGTTTTATAACCCAAAGCTATATCATCTAATGTTTTCATAATGTATCATATTTTATCAAGGCTCTAGACTAGCAAATTGCTAGTAATTACTTTTAATATTTTAAGTATATCATGTTTATGATTATACCGAAACTCACATTCTTTTAGATGGAGCAGAAAGGTTTTTCTTGATACTCCATTGAATT
>JADLCZ010000035.1 GCA_020846955.1 Candidatus Nomurabacteria bacterium | reverse complement strand
TTCTGCACCAAGCGAGGCTTTGGCAATATCAGAGCGCTTCCTACCAAACTTGTCTATTGGTGTTGGTGTGTACCCTACTATATATACTTTGTTTACACCTACAGCATCGCAAGTTCTAAACATAGAGCCCACATTTTGAGCTGATCGGATATCGGGGAGAATTAAAATATTATTTGAAAACTTAGGTTTTTGGTTGATTTTTATCATAAAATGTGATAATTTTGAGTATAGCATAAATATGCGCCCGTAGCTTAGTTGTAGCGGGTCAACCGAATACATAAGCAAATTAAAGGTTTTTAAAAAATAAATATGCGCCCGTAGCTCAGTCGGTAGAGCAGCTCCCTTTTAAGGAGATGGTCGTAGGTTCGATTCCTACCGGGCGCACAGTTGAGAAGATTTTATAACTTTCAAAGAATCATTAGATATAACTGATTTTTTACTATTTTCATTTTTATAGGAAGCTTTTTCTAATTCCAATAATTGGCCGAAAAGAAGGGACGGAACGGATTTTATTATAAGTCCATCTGCAACTTCAAAGCGCTCCCAGAAGAAAGAAAGGTATTGTCGCTTCAGCTTCGGGGAAGCTTTATTAAACGCATCGTGGATATTCCTAGACAGATTAAGCACTTGTTGAGCAACATCTACATTTACTTCTCTTCCTCTTTCAAGCTCTATCATCCGATTATCTATATTTTCCAACTCTTGGGTTATTTCTTCTCTTATTCTCTTAAAGTCGCTATCTGAGATAGTGTCGCTGAAAAGTTTATCTTCGGCGACCTTTCTCTTGGTTTCAAAGGCTGTTTTTTGATTCACTAGAGCTTTTTTCTTATCATCGTATAGCTTTCTTCTATCATAGAATATCTTTTTTGCCTTTTCAATGACCAAATCAATGAAATCTTGGCTGAATTCCAAATCTTTGAACTTATCAGCAACCATACCTTCAAGCTTATTCATCTCGATGTACTTACCGCAGCCGTTCCTATTGGTGCAATGATAGTAAGCTATCTTTTTCTTGAGATGCCATTCTGCCGTGTATTTACATTCGTGCGTATAGCATTTAAGAAAACCATTTAATAACCATGTATACTTTCTTCTGCGACATGCGTGTCCGTTCTTTATTTCCAATAGTTTTTGAACCCTATTGAATAAATCTTCGTCTATCAACTTATCGTGTTTTCCATTCTTTATATTAACGCTACCCCAATGAACTTCTCCGATGTAAAAACGATTCTTCAAAGTTTCATACATTCGACTGTGGCCTATCTTCTTGTCATATTTTGTCCGAAGACCCTTCTCGAACATAACATCACAAATGTCGAAGACGTTGAAATTGCCTGTCTCGTAAAGCTCAAATGCTTTCTTAACTAGCGGGGCTCTTATGGGGTCCAACACTACTATTTTCTGTCCTGCTCTTTCGACTACTATGTCTTTTCGTGTAATGTTCTTATACCCAATCGGAGCAAGACCAGGAAAATATCCGAGTTTAGCTTTTCCTTCCATAGTCATGGTAACTTTCTCAGATGTGATATCTCTGTGGTATTGGTTGATTGAAGCAAGCATGGTGTCCATCATCTTTGAACTTGCTGAATCATCTAGGTTTGGTAGCTGAACGAAAAAGAGCTTGACTTGATTGTCACGAAACAAAGTTCTTAATTGAAGATAGTTATCTGCATTGCGAGCAATTCTATCACTATGAACAGTAAATACTGCATCAATTTTCTTTTCAACTGATAATTTCATCAATCGTTGCATTCCAGCTCTTTTAAGAGAGCCGGCACTTTTACCATCGTCTTTTATGACTTCCAAAATAGAATATCCCTCTTGATGAGCTCTTTCTTCACAAAGCCGTTGTTGCTCTTGCATAGAAAGTCCAATTTTGGCCTGCCTGTCAGTGCTAACGCGGCAATAGGTCACGGCCACTTTTTTACTTTTTGTTTTACTTATCATGATATTGATTTATTATGTCGTGAATGATTGTTAATGGGAACAGCAACTTCCTGTTTCCTAATACATATATATGTTAGGAAGTAGGAAGTTTGGGAATTCTGTAATAAAGCTTTCGGCGTTCTTCAACATTCAACTCTTCTTTGGGAACTCTTTGTATAAGGCCTGCCTCTTCCGCTAGTTTCATTGCATTTTCTACTGCTGATTTGGCAAATTCTTCCCGAAGAGTTGCCAAAATATCTGCCCTACACATCACTTCGTCTTTAATCAATATAAGCATATTGCTAGTTATTTCTTCTGCTTTCTTTTTCTTTTCATCGTGTTGGCCTGTGTAGATGAAGTCTGAGGGGCCAGATTCCCCTTTGATTATTTCTACTTTGAATGGGTGCATCACTTCACCTTGTCGTAATTTCATCTGGCTAATAATCAGATGGTCTTTTTCGTCCCGATTTTTCTCAATGGTAATGTGGCAATCCACCGCAGCCAATATGTCAGAAGAACCTCGCATGCTTTGACCTGTTACTTTTTCATGTGCCTGTTGCTTCCTGTGATGGTGAGTGAAAAGAATTGATGCACCTTCTGCGATTATTTTCTGAAGACTTGAAAAGACTTTCGACATTCCCTTTGCATCATTTTCTTCCTGCCCGTGTATGCGTACGAGGGAATCAAGTACCACAAATTTGATTTCCTTTTCCCTAATAACCCGAATGATTGAATCAAGTGCTTTATCATTGTCTACCTTAATACCACTTTGAGAAAAGTAGTATAGGTTGTCAGCGTCTTTTGCACCAAGGAGTTCTAGGCGCTTTTTAATAGTTCTCAAATGGTCTTCCTCATTTATTATAAGTACTGCTCCCTGTATTGTTTTGAATTTACCGAATACTGGGATGTGTCTGGATACACAGAGAGCAATGTGAATCGTTACCCATGTCTTGAAGTCTCCTGGATTGCCGGAAAGTACTGTCACCCCTTGCTTGGACACCAAAGACTCAACAAGCCACTCGTCTGAACCAAAGTCGTGAACGAAGATTTCACCAATACTCCACAGACGAAAGTTTACACCTACGTCAACACTTGCTTTTGGTTCTTGTATAAGATTTTTCTCAGCAATAGTAATTCCGAGAGCCTCCAAAATTTCATTCCAAGTAGTAATTTTCTTGCAGCTGTCACAGGAGCCGCGTCCGTATTCATCTATACTGAATGTAAGGTACGGATTTCCTGAAATAGTCTTTCTGCAAAATGGGCACTGGATGGCTATAGGGAACGTCCCATTGTCAGGCTCCCAGCTCTCGTTGTTATTGCTTAACGTTTCTTTTATTTTCATAGAATTTTCTATAGTTTTGAGTGTTGTTTTGTAAGTCAGATAGTATTGTTTGTAGAAATTTTATCTTATCTTCTTTATTAAAATTTACGTCTATCGACCTCATAAAATGGTCTTCAAGCTCTTCTCTGCCAACAGCATCGTTGTAGCTTTCTTCCTCTTTCTGGTTGTAAAAGTCATTACAATAATTCTCAATTTGTTTTCGGTGCATTCTTTTTAACTTATTCCTTATCTTTTTTATTAGTTTTTCCATAGATTTTATTTAATTTAGTAATTCTGGCTCCAAATTTGACCCGAAACGAGCTTTATGGCCTAAAATATAGCTTTTTAAGCCTTTACCCACCTTTGTCTGATGGCGGTCGCCGTGGCTTCGTTTGTGTCGTTTTACTGAGCGCCTGTTCATCCAAAATAGCGACCAAAAGTTCCGCTAGCTGTTCGGCCGCTTGTTCCACTAGCTTATTTCTTTGTTTTTTACTTGAGTCTGGCACATACTTACCATCCCAAATAAGACATGCTTAAAAAATACTTAAAAGTTTTAAGCACATGCTAAAAAACCGTGTGCACGAAGCACCGGTCACGATATCCACTTCTTTAAGCTAAGTTAAGCAGCTTGTAGCTTCCTGGTTAATTTTGGTTGCGTTATAATTCCAATTTTTATATTGGAAACTATTTTTCCATCTCTCACTTTTAATATCTTAGTCACTGTGAATCCATGTCTCGCGTAAAGGGGGTTAGTTTGCTGTGAGTTGAAGTAGCTTAAGATATTCCTATCATGGTTAATGCTTTTTCTTTCAGCCAAGTCATACAATCCGCCCCAACGGATATTTCTACTGAAATCTAATTCTTTGTGGTAATTTTCATTTATATAAATTTTGACTCGTCCTTGTCTTTTTGGGTCCTCTAAGATATCAATTCTCTGGACTTCTCCGCCATAGCGCTCAAGTGGATTCTTCGCAACAACTTTTTTATCCAGTGCTTGGTATTTTGTATAAAGCTTATTAAATTTCTTCTCATCAACAACCAGGACACTTTTTTCACTAGTAATGGGAGTACCGTCAAAACCCCATTTCTTGCGATGCTCCTTATCAAAACCTATTAACAAGAGATTCTGCCACTTCAGAACCTCTTGTTTTTCCAAATAACTTATTACCGCTTTTTGACGAGAAAGGGAGGGTGTTTCGCCGGTGACAGAAAAGTATGACTTCTTCCCATCAAAAGGAAATTCTATGTCAGCAGGGCTATCTATGTTGTTACGTAGATAAGAGGCTACAACTTTCAGAAACCACAGTGTGTCGAGCTTAAATTCTTTGTCGATTGTTATACTCATAACCCCACTTTATGCCAGAAATAAATTAATTACAAGACCCAGATTATGTTAATCTAGCACTGAGTAGTTTCGCTTTTATCTCCTCATTTATCAGCTTAACTCTACCCTGAACTTCTTCAGAGAAAATAAAGTTATAAGTAAGATTGCTTTGCTTGCTGTCTGGCTCAGATGTTACCCCGTATATGGCAGTAGCATGCTTTAAGCCTTTATCTATCGCCGTGTAATCTTTCTTCCCGCTTTCATCGGTAGCTTCGAGAAGCACGTTTATTTTCTCGGCAATTTTTTTCTCATCCACACCAACTTCAATCAAGGCTTGCTTGAGTGATTTCCGTTTAATTTCTATTGCTTCCACAATGTAGGGCTTTCCGAGATTCTCCGCCGCTATGCTTGCTGCAACCACGACGTTCTTGGTGTCGTAGTTTTTCATGACCGCCTTAGTGCCGTTGTTTTCCGCCACGTAATCTTTAACAAATCCTCTCTGTTTCTTTGTTAGGTTTGGAATCTTTTTCATAGATTGCCGTATTATGCCGTGCTTTTAATTTTTGGTACAATGTGGTTGATATGAAAAATAATCGTAATAGCGTATTAACGGGTGTTACTGGCGAGTATTATGTAGCAGCAGAACTTTCACGCATGGGCTATATTGCTTCAATCACCTTAAGAAACACAAAGGGGGTGGATATTCTTTGTTCAAATTCTGACGCTACTAAAACTGTGAGCATACAGGTAAAAACTGGGTCAGAAGTTAATCGTGCTTGGATTCTTAATGAAAAAGCAGAAAAATATCACTCGCCAAAACATTTTTATGTATTTGTAAATTTGAGTAAAAATTTACCACCAGAGTATGCTGTTGTGCCAAGTAAGGTGGTTGCAGATTTTACTGCCAGGATTCATCGAGAGTATTTAGGCTCTGTAAGTAAAAGTGGTAAAGCCCATAAAGATACCCCTATGAGAAAGTTTATAGATTTGGAAAAAAGATATGTGAATAACTGGGATGTTTTAGGGCTTAATTAGAATCTTTTTGTTCTATATCTTTCTTTGTATTTGGTACAAAAGTCACTTCAGTTTCCACATCTTCATCATCTCCTTTGTCTGGCACAATGTCGCCAGCTGTGATGTAGTAAAAACTTCTTCTTGTAAATTCAAAAATTGCGAAAGTTATGAGGACTCCCCACCACTCAACGCTTCCTTCAGATATGGAAGAAATAATAATTCCTGCTGCAAAAATATATAGCAGTATATAAATTACCTTCAATGCTCTATTCATCTTACTTGAGTAAACTTGCTTCAAAGTTTTTTTAGTCATGGCTTTTGTTGTTAACTGATAATTCCGTAATAGACGCAAAAAGCCCACCACGGAGTAGAAGCTTTCGCTCCTCGTATCAGTTTCCCGATACGGCCTGCAAAGACAATCCCCATGATGGGTTTTTTATGTCTTTGCAGGACTCTCTTTTTCACCATGCCTTTATTACTAAAGGTTTAGGCTACTTATCTTTATTGAGTTGTACGCTTAATATATCATACTTGGGTATGATTATAAAATGTGACAACAATTGGTTAGTTAGGTTAACTTCTCAAGAACATCCCAAAAACATTGTCATTGTGCCACTTTATAGAGTCTTTGTTTGGGTGAGAACGTGAATCTTGTGGGATAGATATTTTCATTCCATGCTTATCTTTCAAGTAAGAAACATGCATAGCGTCTGGGTGAACTTCAACAGTGTAATTTTCAGTAAGAGTAAAGAACCCTTTATCGAATGCCCAATGAAGATTACGCTCTAGGGCCATTCCATTAGAAGGGTGACTACCTCCACCTGCTGCACGAGCAAGTATGTGAGCTGCTTCAAGGTTCTTAAAATCTTTATATTCAATCACTAAATTCTTTCCAGTAATTGCACATTTATCTTCATAAAAATATAGAATGAGGTCTCTGAACGAGCGACTTCTGATTACTCTAGTTGTATCATTTTTATCTTCTTCAGTTACTGGCGCATGTTCAACTGCTTCATTGAAAGATTCTTCAATAATTTCCTTAGGAATTATTTTCTTACCAAAGCGGATTTTACGTAAGTCCTCTAAGAAAGTAAGCTCTTTCATTTCCAAGAGAGCGTGCGTTCCGTTTCTTGTGTCAGCACCCTCCAAAAGAGATTTCAACTGAGGGTACTCTCTGTCGATTGAAGCATAGTGCAGTATTTTATAGGTGAAATTGTCTTCAGAAATTATTTTAACAATGACAACAATATCCTCTGGTTTGTAGTAGTCCCTACCAGGGTCATTACCGCTGTTAAGATACAGACGATATTCATCTCTTGTGCCATCAGCCGCAACCTTGTCATTGTGATAAACAAATTTTGTTTTAACAACGTCGTCGGAGTTTGGCGGGATAACATCGAGCAAGACATTATCATTTACAATTGTTTCACTTAGAGGAGGGAAGAAGAGTCCTGAAAGTTTTTTGGAAATATAAATATACCGCCCGGCTTTTCCAGGTTCTCCTCCTCTATAACCTAATTCTTGGGCATTGAGTTTGTGTACGTATGCTATATTTGCAAAGGGATTTTCCATAACGTTGACTCTTCTTGTTTTACCAGATTATCCTCTAAAAAACAAGCTACAGATTTTGCCACAACTCTGGCTAGAATCGGAGGAACTGCATTACCCACCATTTTGTATTGGTCTCCAACAGAGCCTAGAAATTCAAAATCATCTGGGAAAGATTGCAACCGTGCTGCTTCTCTTACTGTTATTGAACGAGCCTGTTCTGGGTCGGGGTGAATGTGACGCAATCCGTCTTTGTGCAAGTGAGAAACTATAGTATTACTAGGTTTGTCACTCTCAAGCACATAGTACTTATGAATGCTTGAAACCTTGCCCGTTACTTTTGTATAAAGTTTCTTCAAATCTTCAACTGATTTGTATTTTTTATTTTTCCTAGCTCCATCTAGGGCAAGTTCTTTGAATATAGCCATGTCTCTTTCACTATGGAATCTTGGCTTATGGTTAGGAACCCCAGAAGCTTGTGGTACATGTGATATTTTTGCTCTTTGCTTTTTTTCTGGGTTAGGAAATAGTTTTGGCAAATCAAAAATAGCATCCGCAACAGTTGCCTTGTTCTTCGCCTTATAGGTTGGCAAGATATCATTATAAAATTGCCTCAAAAGCTCCTGTGGCTCACCCTCAAAACAGTCATCGCGAATACCAAAAAGAATCAGACGCTTCCTACTTTGCGGAACGCCGTATTCGGACGCGTCTATCAGCGCGTACCTTTTGATGTCATCAACCAGTGAATAGCCGGCTTTCTTAAACGATGCGCGTATCTTCTCAATTATGGGCACACCACCAGGGCGAGCACTCAACAAGCCAGGTACGTTCTCAAAAATAAACGCTTTCGGCTTAAAGTGATTAACTAGCTTTATGTATGTCTCAAAAAGATAGTTTCTGTAGTCATTATTCATGCCGTGCTCGTCGCGCACGCGGCCCGCGACAGAATATGCCTGGCAAGGTGGGCCACCAACAATTATGTCAATTCCTGTTCCTTGATTAGCAATAATTTTTTTCAATCCTGGACTGGAACCATACTTCTCATCTCCACTCCAACCACTTAAAAGTTCAGTAGTTCTCTGCACATCAAATTGCAACACTCTCTCTTCGGCATCTTTATATCCCCATTTTGAAAACAATCGATTAGTAAGAGTATCGCGTGAAGTTTTTTCCCACTCAACACAAGCCGCGGTCTCATATAGACCAGTCATTTCAAAGCCTTCCGTTAAGCCACCGCAACCGGCAAATAAGTCGAGAGCTATTAGTTTTTTACTTTTTGTCTTCATTTTTTTTATTAAGGAAAGACATAAGCTGCCTACCTATATGATAACCTAAAATTGGGGGAACTGCATTACCAACCTGTCGGTTTTGCTGTGTCCTAGTTCCCATAAAAATAAAGTCGTCTGGGAAAGATTGTAAACGAGCATTTTCTCTTACTGTAGGTATTCTATTGTACTTATAGTGAAAATGGTTTCTGTGTCCTGTGTCAATTGTTTTTGAAGGCTTTTTGCTGTGATATCTTGTCCAAGCCTCATTGAAATTTCTACTTGTTCCTACTCCTGGTGGTAAGTCCTTATGGTTGCCACCTTCTGGTACCAACGAAATCACAGATTTAACCATATCAGTATGTTTTGTAGATACATGATTATATAAATGCTTGGCACTTTTTCTCATTTTTTTCTGATAATCTGTAAGTGCAGTTTTCTTATATTCACTTTTTTCTTCGCCCAAATCATTCTCAAGGGCAGGCAAGTCACTTATTGCGTCTGAAGATGTCACATAATTTTCTGGAGTATTGGTGGGTTTTGGAAATACAAACTTCCCGTACTTCTTGCGCAGACCAACAAAAACAACTCTTGTCCTTAGTTGAGGAACTCCATAATCAGCAGCGGACAGTATTTTCCACTCAACATTATATCCAATTTTACTTAAGCGCCTTATGATTTCGTCTTTTACAGCACCGTCATACATTCTTACAAGACCCGGAACATTTTCTATAAGAAAAGCCTCTGGTTTTAATTCTTCAACAGCTTCAATAAATGAAAGATATAAGCGATTTCTTTTGTCGTTGAAGTTACGTGTTCCCGTAAGTGAAAAGCCTTGACAAGGAGGACCTCCAACAAGAACATCTACTTTACTACCCGCCATTTTTTTTATTTCTTTTATTGCGTTTTTATCAAAAAGGTCAGCATTAAGAATCTTACTATCCCCATGATTTGCCTTAAATGTTTCCAAAGAGGGAGCATCGTTGTCTACTCCCAAAATCACATCATAGCCGGCATCAAGAAATCCCTTGGATAAACCACCGCATCCACTGAATAAATCAACGACTGTAATTTTTTTGTTCTTGACCATGCTTTTATTATATCAGGAAGCTTTAGAAAAAGCTGGCCCTATACTAGATGAATTAGTGTGGTATTCTTAGTTAAGTAGCTAATTCCTCTTTCTGCATAGCCTTGATAAATAGCAACTTATTATATAAACTCTCCATATATGAACGGTCGGAAAATATGGTTATAATTAAATCCTGTTCCCTGCACAGCGTTAAAAAAACCTGCACTTCTGCAGGTTTTTTAGCTGTGCGGGGCGCAGGCTTGATTTTCTCAGTAGAGAAAATAGCCGAGCCGGGGTCGCGGAAATTTTTGAGCGTCGGCGAGAAAATTATCTGTGACCACAAAAAACACCCAAATTCTCTTTATCCACAGTTATTAGTTGCTTATACACGGTCTAGGGGTTATAATGTATACAAATAAATTTTATAGATATTCAGCCAACGTGTCCCACGAAAAGGGAAATATAATTTTGGGTCGTGAATAAATATAAAAATGCGGTAGTATTTTTGATAGAGTTACTATCAACTGATCTTTATTTTAAAAGGCAAAAGGCCTGACATGTCTTACTTTAACCACACTGGAATAAGGTAGCATATGTCAGGCCTTTTCTTATTTCAATTTTTTAAATAGTAGAAAGGATAAATTGCTCGAGGGCCACCTTCATATCTGTGTCACCTGCATGCGCTTTGTGATAAATATCTACCAATTGTGATGATGCAAGCTCAAGCTCCCTTTTTGAGTACGGTTTTACACTACGAGCAAGTAACAATGTCTTGATTTTCCAAAAGAGCATACCCGAGATTGCTTCGGGGGCCTCCCCTTTTTCTACCAAGTCTAGATATGTAGTCCATGTGCCAACTTTGTCGCGTTTGCCAAACATATCGGCTATTACAAATGCATTTACTTTGGGTTTTGATATTTCCTTCTTCTCACACAGAATTGTGTCCTCTAAGTATTTCTTGTATTTCTTTATTTGTACCTGGGTTAGAGTATCTTCCAAAAATATAAATACATTAATTGATTCTTTTAAGCTTTTTAGTATATCATCGTTGAAAATATTTTCATCTCCAGTTATAGCATTTTCTATAACGGTAGTTGGTGTATTGCCAAAAAGGTCGGATTGTTTTGCTAGTGTTAAAAGTGCATTGTTTGTAATTTGGTCAATAGGTATTCTTACTATACTTGCTCCATCTGCAATTTCTTTAATATTGGCACTTTTTTTTATATTATCATTACCGTAAATTAGATATATCATATCCAAGTTTTAACTGCACTTTTGTATTTTGTATAAATCTCACCGTATTTCTTTTCCAATAGACCTTCTTCTTTTGGTAGAAAAATGAGCTTTGTAATAACAAAAGAAAAAATGGTTAATATTATTACAAAAAATGATCCAATCATAAATCCGAAACCAAAACAAACGAGCAATAATCCAATATGGGTTGGGTTACGAGAATACTTATATGGGCCGAGCGCAAAATTGCGAGGAGCATTGGTGTTCGCAAGAAACTTTTTCTTTGAGGTGCTTGATGTACTCTGAGCCCAATATATAAATATTGTTCCCACACACATAAAAATAAATCCTAAGTTGGAATAAAAAATGTTTGATATGTTTAATGGGTAAATCATTTCTAGTATCAACCCAATTATTACACAAAACAAATAAACACTGTATGATCGGGATAGTATTACGTGAACCATCCCTGTTTTTTGACAAGCTTTATTCATACCACAATTTTACCACATATTTTATAAAATACTAGCCTCCTTTAAAAACACAAAAGCCCCTTTCAGGGCTTTTGTAATAGACTGTTCAATAATACTTTATGGATGCCTCATTACAGTAGCAGCATATTTATTGACCATATCTTGATAGGCAACATAAGGCGTCCCTTTTTTATTCATTACTAGTGATTGTACGCTAGCTGCTCCATCAGAGAAGTCTGTATTATACACAGGGATCCAATTAGTACCATTTACTTTCATAACAGTAACTCGTGCTCCCGCATTGTAGTCGGAATTGAATGCTACATAAGGTATACCATTATATATCTTGAGGTAAATATTATATGCCTCGGTTGGAGAGAATCCTTCTTTGTTTACAAAAACCCATTTATTAGTTTTTGTATCAAGCTTCATAACACTTGCCTTATTACCATTTGCTACATCTTTAAATGCTACATACGGAATATTGCCTGTGCCGATAGCGATTGATGTTGTTTCTGCGACACCTGGAGTGAAGCTTGTATTACCTACATCAATCCAAGTTTTACCATTAAACTTTTTTACTGTTGGTTTTTCATCTACACTATCTACATATACAACATAAGGTATCCCGTTATTATCAAATACTATACTTGTGTACGCAACTTTATCATCTTGACCACTTCCAACTCCACCAAATCTACTATTACCAACATAGACCCATGAAGTACCATTCCATTTCATAACACTAAGTTTTGGATTTAATCCTTGACTGTTGTCTTCAGAAAAAACTACGTACGGTTTACCTGCTACATCAAAAGCAATTTTCGTCCATTGGACACCGTTTGTAGAAAATCCAGGGGCACCAATATTGTACCAAGAAGAGGTTGCTTTGTCATAAAACATCACAGAAAGTTTTGTATTTTTTGTACCATCACTGTAGGAAACATACGGAACTCCATATTTATCTATAGCAATATTACTAGAAAGAGCTTGCCCGGGTGTAAATCCTCTCGCACCAACATCTGACCAAGTATTGTCTGAAGAGTTATACTTCATTACGCTCATTGCGTTATATTTTGAATCAATATTTTCATTAAAGGATACATATGGCACACCGTACGAATCCATGTCCATTGATATTTCTTTTGAATCAACTTTTGAGAAACCAACACCTCCAACTTCTTCCCATTGATTTACTGTTACATTTACTTTATAAGATTGAACACAGTTTTTATTTTGTGCTTTTACTGTGTAGTAAGAATTTTTTATAAAATTATTTACTACATTTGACTTAGGACTAACTGTTGCATAATCTGACAGTAATATATTTGGAATAAGTGAAGTTAAGTTTGAGCCATAAGGAACACGTATATTAATTGTGTGTGTTGTTTGGTCAATCTCTCCATATTTACCTCTAATAGAAAAGCTCTTTATGTCCTTCTCGCAAGATTTACCATCGTTTTCATACTTCATAACTGAAAGTTTCCTATTTACAGAATTATCTTGGAAAGAAACATAAACTTCACCTATATCATCAACTGCTACAGAAGTTCTTCCTACAGTATCAGGTCCTGGAGTAAATCCTGGTAGTCCTAGAGCGGTCCATGATTTACTACTAGGGTCATATTTCATTACTGTTGCTTGGAATCTACTTCCTCCGTCTGTGTACCCAACATAAAGATTATTTTGTGAATCAATTACAAATGATGGAGACATTGTATAACCTAAAGAGAAGCTAGGAGACCCAACATAGTTCCAAGCAATACCGTCAAATTTCATGACATTAGGTTTATTATTACTATCAGTAAAATATATATATGGAGTATCAGTAAAATCAAGAGCAATGTTTATTTCAAAAACTCCGTATTGAGAGAAACTAGGAACTCCAACATCAAGCCATTTAGATGTAGAAATGTCATATTTTTTAACTGTAGATCTGCCATCAACATCCAAGTAACCAATATAAGGCACATCGTTTGAATCGAATGCTATTGATGGATAAGCACTTCCCCCTCGGCCAGAAAATCCAGGACCGCCAACAATTACCCATTTTGGAGAAATTGTAGTTGTGTCATACATCCAAACAGTTACATTATTGAATTGAGATCTGTCTTGAATTGCAACATAAAGTCGATCTTTTGAATCAATCCCGAAGGACAAGTAATTAGTACCGCTTGAAAATCCCGCTTTGCCAACAGTAACCCACTTAGGGGTTTTTAAACTCATGTCATATTTCATCACTGTGATACTCTCTTTTTTTGTAGTATCTCTAAAAGCTACATAAGGCACATTTTTTGAATTAATTTTTAAAGAAAAATAATAATCATTCATTGGGCCTCCTACTGAACCAGCAGAAAATCCAGCCTTGCCGAGAGTTCTCCATTTTGGAAAGGGGTCAGACATATCCAATTTTGCAACAGTTAATTTGCCTAATTTAGAATTGTCACGATAAGCTACGTATTGATTTAAATCTGAATCTGTAGCAATATAAGTCTGCTCTACGCTACCAGTAGAGAAACCACGATCTCCTACAAATTGCCAAGATCCTCCTGCTTGAGCATTTTGGCTACATATAAAAACAGAAAATATTAAAACAAGCGTGCCTACAAGAAACCCTATTTTATTTTTAATCATAAAAGTTTAATTAATTAATAAATAATAGAACACCTTCTTCGATGTTCTAATTATATAATATATTTATATTTAAACAATCAAATTATTTAAGTTCCCCCCAAGACTGCCCTACCCCACAAGACACCTCTAGTGGCACTGTTTGCATGTTGCTTACAAACTCGTTTGGTATAGCATTTTTTAAGGCTTTTTCGATTATAATTTTAGCTTTATCTTCCAAACCTTTTTTCACCTCAAAGACCAATTCATCGTGTACTTGGAGCACTAATCTAACATCTAGGACTATGCCCTCTTCTTTTAATGCATCATACACATTTTTCATACCAATCTTGATTATATCTGCAGTGGCTGTGCCTTGAATAGGAGCGTTGATTGCCATACGCTCAGCCATAGCCCGAATAAATGGAATACTAGATTTAATTCCAGGGAAATATCTTCGTCGCCCAAATAATGTTGTGGTGTACCCATGTACACGAGCAAATTCTTTTACGCTCTCCAAGTAATGTGCTATTGTCGGGAACTGGGCGAAATAATTATCATAGAAAATTTGTGCATCTTTCCTCTCTCCTCCAAGATTTGCTTTGAGAGCGTTCACCCCCATACCATACAAGATTCCGAAATTGATAATTTTTGCTCTTCGACGCATCTCACTCGTTACTTCTTTCTCTCCTACCCCAAATACACGCATCGCGACTGCGCTATGAATATCTTTCCCTTCTCGGAAAACTTTTATAAAATATTCATCCTGCGAGAGGAGTGCTGCAATGCGAAGCTCAATTTGTGAATAATCAAATGCCATTAGTGTATACCCACGTTCTGCAACAAAAGCGTATCGAATATTTTTCCCCAATTCTGTACGGATTGGAATATTTTGTAAATTTGGATTGTTGGAGGAAAATCTACCTGTGGTTGTCCCTGTCTGGCTAAATGTAGCATGCAGTCGTCCGTCCTCGGCTACTTGAGTAGGGATTGTATCTATATAAGTAGAGAGTAATTTTTGTAATTCTCTATATTCAAATATTTTACTAATAATTGGATTCCCCTCACGAAGTTTTTCTAATTCGCTTTCGCGTGTTGACCGTGCCCCTCCTGCACTCTTCTTCAGTCCTTTTACTGATAGCCCCATTTTGTCAAAAAGTACTTCTCCTAACTGTTTTGGGGAATTAATATTAAATTCTGTTCCAGCTATTTTCCAGATTTCTTTTTCAAG
>JADLCZ010000034.1 GCA_020846955.1 Candidatus Nomurabacteria bacterium | reverse complement strand
CACCGAGAGCAATGTTTGCAGAAGACCCAGCACCATTCACAGCTATATCTAGGATTGCAAGGGTAGAGAGGAGTACAGCAAATCCACATATGGCATGTAATAGTGCCACCTGAGGGGGACCCTTTTTCAAAAAAGAATAACCCACGATAAATAGGATTATTGGTAATAAATAGTACCCGATCCCAAAGAAAGAGTTGAGTATAGTTTGGAAGAAGTTGCCTGCAATACCTGCTCCACCAAAGAAGGAAAGCACAATAAAAAATGCCAATACAAAAAGTAATATTCCCCAAATACTGTGTCGAGTTTCGTCTTTCAACTCAACCTTTATTCGCTGCTTTTTGCCCTTTTTTGTAGCACCTTTTTTCCTTTTTGGTTCATCGTCAAAGTCTTCATCTTCATCAATATTTTTTCTTGCCATATATGTGAGAATTATATCATATTTCAGAGCCTACCCACAGTCCTATATTCTATAAAAAATAGGGAAGATTAAATTAGATTTGCATTACAAATTTCAAGGTGTATAATGGACAAATTAAGAGACATACCTACAGGATTTTTAGCAAAAAGACACAATGAATAATCAAAAAGACATACTTCAATACCAAAAGGACAATACTATAAACACAGAGGTAAACTCTTTAAATATAAAGGTATTTACTGAATTTGCAATCAAAAAGACAGAGAAATTGGTTACAGCATTGTACATGGTTACCGATTGCATGGAGAGAGAAGATGGTATGAAGATCCGTCTCCGAACATTGGGGGTAGACTTGTTGTCGAGCGCTCATTCATTTGGAATTTCTACACCTTATGATAAGCAGCATTCAGTAGATAAATCCAACTCTCATATTGCAGAAATTTTGTCATTAATAGAGATTGCAAATACTATGGGTTTTGTATCAGAAATGAATGCAAATATTTTGAAAAAAGAATTCAATATACTCCGTACAGAGATAGCCCGTTTTGAAGAAAAAAATAGTGTGAATAAAAGTACAGTAAAAAAAGTATATTCACACACTCAAGCAATCCTAGATGACCAATCATTTGGGGTACAGTTGCCAGTCTATAAAGAAGCCCCGATGCTACCTTCACAATTCTGGAGTGATAATATTTCTAAAGGACAAAATATAAAGGACAATGAGAATAGTGTCTTTTATAAAAAACACACAAAAGACACTTTCTCAAATCCTATAAAAAGTGCACCCATAAATAAAGAAGAAAGGAGCCAAAAAATGCTAGATCTAATAAAGCAGAAAAAGGATATTTCAATAAAAGACATATCAGTTGCATTTACTGATTGCTCAGAAAAGACAATTCAAAGAGAGCTCAATAATCTAGTATCAAAAGGACTGTTAAAAAAGACAGGAAGCAAGCGTTGGAGTAGATACTCAATTAGTTGCTAGGTTCTAGTGACTAGGTTTTAGGATTTTTACTAGCAACTAGAAACTAGTCCCTAGAACCTAATTCTTGTAATGTTTTCAAGCCTCTTTCGTCATATATTATGGATTAGGTTATAATAGCTAGTGACTAGGTTCTAGTCACAACTAGCCCCTAGAAACTAATTACTAGAACCTAGCCCGAAAAGATATCCACAATACTGAAAATATAGCTTTTTAAGCTTTTTAGTATATAATATCTTTGTGTGATATCGCTTGGATTTTATGGTCCTTTGTGCTATCATATTGTATCTCTTATATGTGTTGATTTATCAGTATATATAAGTAGATGTATCCGCTGTAAACGCCTGTAAAGGTGTGGCGGGCGATCATTGAAAATTTAATACTATTATCTTTTAATACCAATCAGGTAGTAGCGTTTCGTTTCATTGGTCGCACATTTATTTTTTCGATAGAGGGAAAATAAATTGTATCGGCCCTGTCGACAAGGCAGATAAGTCCTTATATAGAATTTATTTTTTATATAGGGCGCATTCATTTCGAAACTCATTCGTTTTTGTTTTTTATTTTTTCATTTTGTTCTAGATTTTTTTTGATAGAGATTTTTGGAACGATAGAGAATGTAAAAAAGTAAATTGCACAAACGAGTAGTCAAAATGCGTAATAGCAATATTGCACAAAAATGTACACATATTAGTTTTTTTCTTTGTACACAATTTATTAACAGTGTATACAGAATATGTCGAAACTAATCTAAACGTACATAAATAAATATTATTATGTTAAATTTTTTCAAAACAAAAGCTTTCAAAATCGGAAGTCTAGTTGTTGCTCTCGCTTTAGGCGTAATGCTTACAGCAAGTGCATATACTTTCACTAGTCCAACTTTGAAGGTAGGTAGTAAAGGTGCTGCTGTTATGGAACTTCAAAAATTGGTTGGCGTTACAGCTGACGGATCTTTTGGTCCTATGACAAAGGCTGCTGTTGCTACATGGCAAGCTGCCAACGGTCTAACGGCTGATGGCGTGTTTGGTGCTATGTCAATGGCTAAAGCTAACGGTGGATCAACAGTAATCGGTACAGGTGATCTATGTCCAAACGGAAACACATTAGCAAGTAACTGTGCTACTGCTCCATCAGGATCAGGCAACGTTGCTCTATGTCCAAACGGTATGACATTGTCAAGTAACTGTATGACAGCTCCAGGTACATCAACTTCAGGAACACTAACAGGTCTATCAGGAGAAATCGCTGATATCAACCAATTAGCAACTTACTCAAACGAGGAAGTTGGTGCTGGTCAAAAAGAAGTAAAGGTTATGGGTTTTGATGTTCAAGCTTCAAAAGACGGAGACATCAAGCTTAACTCAATCAAATTGACTTTTGACTCATCAGCAAATGATTCTGGAGATTCAGATCGTTTGACTGATTATGTATCAAACGTTACTGTATGGATGGGATCAACAAAGGTTGGTTCAGCAAGTACAGCTGACTTTACAAAGGATGCTACAGGTATTTACTCAAAAACAATCGCCCTAGACAACACTATTGTTAAAGCAGATATGACTGAAAAGTTCTATGTTGCTGTAGATAGTATTAGTAACCTAGATTCAGGAGATATTGACTCTGATTCATGGACAGTTGGTATCGTAAACATTCGTTATGTTGATGGTGCTGGTGTTACAACAACAGAAACTTCAGCTATTCCAACAGCTATTGACTATGATTACGTAGGTGACGGTCTTGCAATGTCATTCGTATCATTCTCAGCTGCAGTAGACACAGAATTGAAGATCACTGTAGGTTCTGACACACCACTTGCTGGTGTTTCAAAAGTAAAGACTGCTTCTGGTGCACAAACATCTAAAGTTGTTCTTTTGACTGGTAAAATGACAGTGGATGGTACATCTAACGTTTGGTTAGACGAAGTTCCATTCTTGTTTACTACAAATGCTACAGATGTTGAACAAGTTGCTCCAACAGTATACTTTACTATCGATGGTACAGAATACTCAGAGTCAATGACAGCTTCATCTGGAATAACAGAGACAATCACATTCGATAATCTTGACAAGACTCTTACAGCAGGTAAATCTTACACATTTACTGTTACAGCAGATATAGAAGATATCGAGACAACATACTTTGACGAAGGTGATTACTTGAAAGCAGAGTTGGATGCAACTCGCCGTGCTTTGATCGTTGCTGAAAACGCAGAAGGCGACCAGCTAACTGACGGTACAGAAATGACAGGTACAGCTATGGGAAATATTCAATATTTCTACTCAGTTGCTCCAAAGGTAGAACTTGTTTCAAAGTCTATCGTAGCTAACGATAACGGTTCAAGTGCTTCAACATCTGCAACTGCTAAAATGAAAATAGCAATTACAGCACAAGGAGGAACTATTTACCTAAACGGTGATGATGCAACAAGTAACGAATTCATAACACTAGCTGTTGATGGAGGAGATGCAAGTTCATCAGTTTCTTCATACACATTTACAACATCAGGTACAACTGTAACAAACAGTGGTGCTGGTGAAGAGTACTACACTATCAATGATGGTGAGACAATGTATGTTGACATCGAAGCTGTTGTTGTAGAAGCTGCAGGTTCAAGTGCAATCCTAGTTGGTATGAAGGGAACAGCTGTACTATTCGGTACTGCATCTACTTCAGTAGCAACTCGTGCTGCAAGTTCACTAAGCTTTACAGCTCTAACAGACGTTCTAAAGACTGGAAAAGTTACATTGGATAGTTAATTATCTAGTCTAGCCTTCTAATCTAAATGGTTAATACGCCTTAAAAAGTATATAAAAAACCACCCTTTTGGGTGGTTTTTTATTTGCCAGATATATTGTATAATTGATTCACTATGAATTTAATAATAAAAAGAATCATATTAATTACAATTTTTCTTTTGCCGTTTATAATATTTCCCCGTGCTTTGTATGGAATGGTTTTTTCAAAGTCACTTTTTCTAGAAGGGGCAACTCTGTTAATAGGAACTCTTTGGCTTATTGGTAAATTATATAAGAAGAATCTTGGAATAGTCCCTCGGAATATTGTTTTTTTAATTTTTGGGATTTATACACTTATACTTTTGATCTCGACATTCAACGGCGTTCTACCGATACTGTCATTTTGGGGTAGTGTGGATCATGGTTTGGGGGCTGTGTTTATCTTATGTTTGATCATCTTTTCAATAATTACTAGTTCTGTGTTTAAAAAGATCGAAGATTGGCATAAACTGTTCGTTGTTTTTTCTATATCTGGAATTTTGTTTACTATTGGAACATTTTTATCTGCAATGGGTGTTCATTTTTCAAAAGTTATAGACATCAATGTATATAGTGGATTTCTTATTGGCAATTCATCCTGGACTGGAGTTTATCTCACCTTCGTATTATTTATAGGTTTGGGGCTTGCGTTTTCAGCACAAACAAAGACACAAAAGGTAATTGGAACCTTTGCAGTAATAACTGCATTTTTTAACCCCGTCCTAACTGGGTTTATTATTCAAGCTCCTGATGCACCTTTGGGATATATTGGGCTTGCCAAGACAGCGTCTTATTCTATGCTTGTAAGTACTGGAATTATTGCTCTTTATTTAATTTTCAGAAAAATACAGTCAGCTAAAATAAGAAAAGTATTTATGGGTTCTGTTGTTTCTGTTATTTTGGTTGGAGTAATTTCTTTTGCGTTTATTGGCCTCGGTCCTATAAAAACACTAATTGCAGAAAAAGCAGGACCAAACAGACTTGTGTTTTGGGAGATTGCAGTAAAAGGATATAAAGATAAACCAGTTTTGGGCTGGGGAGGGGACACTTATCAATATGTATATGCCAAATATTTTAACCCTATTATCACAACAGAGGGGTACGCAAAGGAATATTGGGTAGATAGATCACATAATTATTATTTCGACGAGATTGTGACAGGAGGGATTCTTGGTCTTGCGAGTCTAGTATTGTTATATGGAGTTATTATGTTTGGGCTGATTAGAAAGGCTGTTAGAGACAGAGGCAAAGAAGGCCTACTACACATAGCATTGTTTGCTGGAATGGTGTCCTTTTTAATACAAGGATTGATGATTTTCCAGACAATTACCGGCTGGTTTATTGTTGCACTCATTGCTGCATATGTTGCCAATATTTGCTTTAAAGATAAAAGGAAAAACAAATTAGAAGAAGATACAAAGAAGAATAGTAAGCAAAAAAATGCGACAGAGGATATTGGCTCAAATATTTTTATTACAATTTTTATTTTGATAATTTTTGGTATTTTATATAATTATTTAATTATTAAACCTTACCGTATCGATAGTGGATTGGCGAAATTCCCTGAGTGGCATTATCAAGAAAAAATAGATTTTTATAAGAAATTAGATAAGGCTTATTTTGGTAATTTAACAGACTTAGGTAATGTGTTTAACCCGTATCATATAAAGCTTAGAAAGGTTCTAAAAAATGGTATAAGCCAAGACAAAAAGGAAATGATGATTAAAGAGATCAATAACATTAACGTGGTACTGGAAAATGGACTAAAAAGGCAAAATTATATGGATATGAAGTTGTTGGTTAGTACTGTTGGAATGCATTCGATACTTATTGCTTTGACCGACACAAAGGAACGAGAAGAGTATTTCAAAAAAGGAATGTTCTATGTGGAAAAAATGGGAATTGCTTCACCCGAAAATCCTATAAAAGAAATGTCAGCTCATATTTTAGAATTCCCATTAGAATACGGGGAAGAAGGGTTGGATGTTCTGGATGTTAGTGATGTGAAGGTAAATAGATAATATATGAATATATTAAGAGGAAATATTCTTAAATTTGGGACATATATACTTGTCTTGTTAATGCCCGTTGTATTCTGGGGGAGTTTGTATTACCCATACATTTCCACAAAGACATTTTTCTTCTATGCTGTTGTAGAGATACTATTTTTCATCTGGCTTTATGTAATTGCTATTGATACTTCGTATAGATTAAATAAGAAGACAATATTCTCTTTCATACCACTTGTTGTATTTATAGCTTGGATGACATTGGCAGGAATTTTGGGTGCTAATCCGCATTATTCATTTTGGTCATCACTTGCCAGAGGCACAGGATTGCTTACCCTATACCATTGCTTAGCTTTCGCGTTCATCGTAGCCTCTTTGATTAAAAAGAATGGGATGGGGTATGCCTATTCACTATTACAGTATATTGTTACAGGCGGATTCTTCTTGATTATTACAGTATATCTTGGCCAAGTATGGCTGGATCTGCCATACAAATTCTTTCTTATGAGCGGGGAGGGCGGATCGCTTGGCAACTCATCTATGAGTGTTGTATACCTTACTTTTGTAGTGGGGTGTGGACTTTTTCTATTATTTTCAAAAAAAATTATAAATCTAGAGAAGAGGACAATGATAGCGATTGTTGTTTCGCTTATTGTGTTCTCTCCATTATTTATTAAGTTAAGTTCAATATTTAGCGGTGACAGCATTATAGGGTTGGCTCGTAGTGCATCAATCTCCGTGCCGATTGCAATAGTAACTTATATATTGATCTACTTAGCTTTATCCAAGAAGAAGAATATTAAAATCGTCGGTTTTGCTGGAATAGTCGCCAGTATTGTATTGGTTATATTTCTTTGGAATAATCTAATTACACCAAATGCTTATTTAAATAAAAAGTTCGCGCAGTATACGAGCTACAGCCGACTTATATTTTGGGGTGTTTCCCAAAAGGCTATTGATAAGCATCCGATACTAGGGTATGGACCAGAGAATTTCCGTATTGCTATGCAAGAGAATTTCAACCCAAAAATTTTGATAAGGGCCAATACGACAGAGGGTTGGAGTGATAAACCCCACAATATATTTTATGAATTTGGAGTTGGGGGAGGGTACCCTGCGATAATTTTATATGCAATATTTCTTTTGAGTTTATTTTATTTTTTATACAAAGCTCGTAATTCTAATAAAATAAACAGAAAACAAATAGCAGTATTGGGAGGGTTATTGGTGTCGTATATTTTCCAAAACTTATTTTTATTTGATACATTGCCGACTCTGGCACTCCTATTTGTAATTTCGGCACTCATTTTCGCTATTCAGGAAAATGATCATGCTGAAAGTGCGCCAATTAGTAACAATAATTATTTCACAATTTATATTTTGCCAATAATACTCGGGGTAGCTTTTGCAACCACATTTTACTATTTTGTATTTTCACCTGTAAACAAAACAATTCTATATACAAAAACTTTTTCTGTCCCTAGAGCTCACAGGCCATATATGTACCCCGAGCTATTAAAGGGCTCAACTATCGGTATCGATTTCGATGTTAGCGGGCTTGCAAATGATATATTTACTTATTACGCAAAGAATATTTCTATAATAAAGAATGATGAAAATGCACGACCAATTTTCACAAAAAATTTGCAAGAATTACTCGTGTATCTAGAGAAAGTATCGGAAGTAAACAAGACAGATTATCGATTATATTTAGATAGAGTTTATTTATACAATACGATAGAATTTCTTCGAGACGGGAGTTATGACAATGTTATGACTCAAAAAATGTTGGATATACTCGATTATGCTCACTCTCTTGCTCCAAATGATCCAAGCTCATATTGGGCTCGAGCACAGGTCAAAGCATTAAATAAAGACATGGAGGGGGCAGAACAGGCATATAAGGACGCAATAGCAATAGAGCCAAAGGTGGAGTCATCTCATAAATTATTGATAT
>JADLCZ010000033.1 GCA_020846955.1 Candidatus Nomurabacteria bacterium | reverse complement strand
TCTTTGAAGCCACTTGTTTCCCCAGCGAATTTGATTATATTTAAATCCGAAATACCAACCTCCTCATATACCTCACGGCGAAGTGCCTCTTCAAGTGTCTCGCCCTCCTCACACCGTCCACCTGGAATAGTCCAGACAGAAATTTCTTTTGTATAATTACGTTGGCCAAACAGAATTTTGCTGTCCCGTATCAATATAGCCACAGGGCATTTATTTGGACCACCTATTTCCTTGAGCTTTTCTTCCATTTTATAATTATAGCAGATTAATAACTTCTCAAGAACGGTCCTCGCGAAGCAAAAATTGACTAATTATACTCGTACTGATACTATAAAAATATGAATACGTTTGCACAAATAACAGTTTGTTGTTGCCCAGCTACAAGTTAAAAGGCTGGTATTTGTGTTTGTGTAATAAATCTATATGAAAACAAGGACCAGCTTTAATTAGCTGGTTTTTGTTATTTCACAACCAAATAAAAATAAAAACATGCAAAAAATCCTATTTGTTTCTTCAAACAAGGCTTCCAGTGCGAAGCACCATTCATGTATCAGTCATCTAAAAGATTACGGGTACAATCCAGACTTTGTTTACATTCCTGGCTTGGAGGAGATCCACCTCGAAGAGGTAAGAGGTGGTTATTCCTTAATTTTCACCGACCATGATTTAAACGAACTTCCAAAAGATCCTAAATTTAGGATTTTAAAAGACATGAGCATTGAAGATGTCATCAGTGAGATTAATGTTTTTCTAAACTAAAAAAAGAGCCCGAATTTCGGGCTCTTTTTATGCTAAATAAATTTTTACTTTATGACTTAGTTACTTTTTGGGCCACAAATAATTCATCGTTGTAGAAAACCTTATATCCTTTTTCGATTAAATAACAACATCGGTCCAAATCTATCAACGTTGCACATAGGGAACTATCAATACTGTTTTGAGCAATCTTCTCGTATTCTTCAGAATTTGAAATCTGTTTTATGGCATTACTTCTTGGGTATGCTGATTTCGAATAAGTATCAGAAAAGTAATAACCCGTTTTAGACTCTTTCTTCTTTTGAAAAGATCTATTTTTAAATCTGAAATAAAAATTAAGTAATGAATTTCTTTTTCGAACCACAGTATTTCCTCCTATGTTTTCATGGCAACAAATACGGCACACCAAATAAGTAGATTTTTCCTTGATGGCAAAGTCCATAATCGCGTCTGAAACAGATCCACACGCACCAAAGAAAACTGTGACTTCAGGGTTGCTTTGTATCTGCGAATTAAAAACATCATCTTGAATAAAAGAGTAATTCTGAGGTTCCTTTTTAAAGAAGAGTTTTCGAAAAATACTCTGGTTTTTATTCCAATGCGGATCTATGTCGCAGGCAATAACTTTTGAGTGGGGGATATTCAACGCAATCTGGCGAGCACGCTTGCCATCGTAGCAAGCGGGATTTACAATAGTCGAGTCGCGGTGTCCATTTAATACTCCTTTTAAGATTTTAATCAGATGTTTAGAACGTTTAGCTTTTTCGAATTTCCACAAAAAAGACCCATTCTTCATTTTACGCTCAGGAAAAACGCCAAAAGATTTGTCCCATTCAAAGGCGAGAGTTTTTAAGTTTTCATTCAGAATTTTTTCCTCCTTTTTAAAATCTAAAAAGGAATTATCGCGAAATGCTAAAAGTAATTGTTGAGCAATTTTTGAAATTTTTTTAGTGTCATCCATAGAATATTATTTTGTACCGAAAAGATTAAAGAAACCTATTGAAATCATCGGCAAAAGATTCATGTATTTATTATACCAAAAAATTAGTTATGATTGTAATTACAAGGCAAGACCTTGTACAAGGTCTTGCCTTGTAATTTTACTTATAATTAGGAGACTCTTCGACAACACCATTTATGTGATTTGCCATTCTTGCTGTTGCATAGAGGACACTCGATAGTCGATTGAGGTAGGCTAGGGTTTGTTTGCTTACTACTTCTTTGGTTTCTTCTAATTCAGCTTGGACTTGTTTTGATTCGTCTACCACTCCTACTACACGGCGCTCGGCACGGCGAGCTATTGTGCGAGCTATGTCTGCGAGAGATGCTAATTCGCATCCTCCAGAGACGAAGAATGTTGTGATAGGGGGCAAACATTTCTCTACTTCATTTATTATTTGTTCGAGCCACTTCACTTTCTCTTCGGAGATTGTTTTATCGGCCCCTGCCAATTCTGCTTGTACTATGAAAAGGTCTTGTTGGATACGATTGATTGTGAGGGCTAGATTAATATTCCCACTTTCGAGCGGGAATATTATATCGACAGATTTAACTTTCAAGAGTCCAAGAAATGAATTAATTTCATCAAGTGACCCGAGCGCTTCGGTGATAGCCGAGCTCTTCGAAATACGCTGGTTGCAACCAAAGGTCTTTGTTGTGCCACCATCTCCTTTTCCTGTGAATAGCATCCCGGTACTAAAATTTAAATTGATAATTTTCCTTGTCATGCACCGTAATCGAAATTTAGTACGGGACAGGTATTTTTATTTTGATTGATTAGACTTCGCACACACCACTTACACAAGCGAGTTCTTTTTTCACTTCCGTTTCATCTTCTTTTTCGTAAGTTACGATTTTGGAGAAGTCGAGGTTTCCTAGGCGCTTTGTCATCTCTTCGAATTTCTCTTTTGTTATAGCCTCGTATGGAGCCAATTGGTACACGTGGTTTGAGCGAGGTAGGAATGAGAGTCCACCGACTAGATCCCAGTTCTCGTACACCCAGTTGGCTACTGCTAGCCACTCGTCGTCGCCGACAGAGATTGTGACAGATGGGTTGTGTTCTGTGTAGTGCTTCTTTACTACTTTCCAGTGTTCGAGCTGTGCGATGGCATTTACATCATCTTTACAGATTGCACCTTCTGGAGCCTTTACAGGGAATTCGAGTACAAATGTTGTGGCACTGTCTATTGTTTGGCCAACTTCTGGGTAGTAAGGTACGCCTTGGTCTTTGAGCATTTTGAACAATGCATCTGTAGCCGAGATTCGGATACGGCGGATGTAGTATGGAGCGTATCTTGGGTGCATACCGGAAGCACAGTCTACAGTCTGAGATGCAGTTCCAGAAGGCTTCACACAAGTTACACAAGTGGACTGTGGTACATCGAAACGTTTTGCATATTTCTTGTTTACTTCTATTGCCACCTTTTTCATCTTGTCGAGCATTTGGGGCTCTCGTACAAGCTTGGAATCCCATTGGCCAGTGATAGAGACACCAAGTAATCTTTCTTTTTCGCAATTCTTCTTCCATTCTTTTGATAGGTATGGGAAGTAGGTGAGAGTAGATTGGTAAGTTCCTAGGATTGTTGCAATGCGAACTTTTTTCAAAAGAGTTTCTTCTGTGTCTTCGGCACGGGCTACTACTTCGGACAAGTTACAGAATTGTTTAGACTGCAAGATTATTTCTCCACAAGGATTTGTTCCCCATGCAGGATAGATACCACCTTTGAATTGATCAAGTCGGCGCTTTGGTAATGTTTGTGCCAATCCTCCGCGGTTGAATATTCCTCTTTCACCGCTACCACTTTTCATCAAGGCAATCCACTCGTCCATGAATTCTACAGAGCTTGGCTTGGATAGATATACTGCAGAGTTGTTGGCAAGCATTCTCTGGCCTTCGGAAACATAAAATTGACCTTTTTTAGAATCACGTATTGCTTCGTCATCAAGGTCCGATAGGGAGATCATCGCACTTCGGCGAACTCCTCCAGACACTACACAGTCACCGATTTTACAAATAATATCGTGCGCATCAAGATTGGTAAGGTGTCGTCCTTGTCGGCGAAAGATTCTTTCTCGTGTAAATTCAAGAAGGGAAATAAGTGGAGCAGGACCTGAAGATTTGCCACCCATTACTTTAAGGCGTGACCCTGCAGGGCGGATAAGTGAGTAGTCGAAAGATATATCATTACCTTCAAACCAAGTCTTCATGCCTAGCGTTAGTGCATCTGCCCAACCCTCTTTGCTATCTGGGATTACAAATGTTGGTAATTTCTTGCCAGTTTGTTTGAGGATTTGAGGAAGAGCGTGGATGTTCTCGCTCTCGACAGACCAGCCTACACCAGTACCACACATAGAGATGTACATGATTTCGGCGAAATCTTGGAATGTGCGTGGTGCGATAAATGAACAATTGTAAGCACAGATATTTGTACGTTGTGCTGCTTTGCCCGAGAATTGTAGCAAGCGCATAGAAGGTAGTGCTTGTTGGCTAATTATAGATTCACGGATTTCAGCGTATTCGGCATTGGTAAGCTTGGAGCCCAAATTTTCGCGCATAAATCCTACATAGCGGTCGATTGTCTCGATCCAAGTTTCGCGACGGTCTTCTTCGGGAATCCATTTTGCATAAGAGCGGTAGTACACAAGCTCGGCTAGAGGGTTGCGGAAATGCTTCTTGCTCTCTGCTACAAGTTCTTTGATTTTCTCTGGGACAAATCCTGCTTTCTCACGTACCATTGAGCGCTCTTTTCGGTACAGGATGTATGATTTTGCAGTTTTGGAATATCCACCCACAATCAATTCGTTTTCCACTACGTCTTGGATTGTTTCCACATTTGGGATGAAAGTTTTCAAACCTTTTTCATTCTTTAGTACAACCAAAGCATCAAGAACATTGAACATCATTTTCTCAGCACTCATTTCATCGCCTTCGTTTACAGATTGCATCGCTCGAGAGATTGCTCGAGTTATGTGTTTGCCGTCAAACGGAACTATGCTCCCGTCGCGTTTTTGTATCTGGGTCAGAGTTGAATGTTTCTTGTTGCTTCGTGACTTTTTCATATTTGTTTTAGATTAAAGATTGTAATGATTGATTTGGATTCCAGTTTCTTGTTTTCGATAACATATTTGTAGATTAGAGGGGAGAGAAGGAAGGCAAAGCTAACATTGCCTATAAGATGAAGAATTGTGAATGGAATTTGTCCGACGAGAGCTTGCGTGAATGTCTGGTGGAAGAAAATGGGGCCGATAGATAAACCAGTGACTATATCGTAGGCAATTGTGCCCATGATTGCGAATTTGGCGTAATTTATTGAGGTATTTTTTCGATTTTTAAAGTATGTTGAAGCCCAAAGTGCGAGTAATCCATAAGCGAGAGCGGTGACCAGTGTCCAAATCCCAATTTTATTTGTCACAATGTCGTAAAGGATGATACTACTCGCGGCAAATAAAAACCCCGACAATTTCCCGTATGCTTTTGCGAATGGCATTTGGGTTGCAAGGATTGGTTCGATATTAGGGGGACGAAATGGAAGCAAACGAGCTAAAAAACAAGCTACGAATCCGATGATAAATTTGAACCAGTTTTTTTTGTAATTTTCCATTTCTTTGGGGCTGTTTAATAACGCTTATAGTTCTCAAGCGGGGGTTAATAAGGGGTGTAGTTTTGCAACTGCTAAGCTATTATATTCTTATTTTAAGTGATTGTAAAATTGGGGATAACTAGTTGTGGTATAATAAATATGTGTTAAAAAGATGTTTTTTTATTAATTAATTTATAATTAAAATTTATGCATAAAGATCTTATTTTTGAGCTTATTTCCGTGCTTGTTGGGGTTGTTGCTTTGTTGATTCTTGTTGTTCACTTAGTAAAAAAGCAGAAATTACTTAAAATATTAAAAAAACCTGGTATTTATACACCGATTATTTTGATTTTGGTTGTTTTTGTTACAGGATTACTTTCAAACAAGACATATGCACCTAATTTCGCAATGCCAGCATTTATGATGTCTCATGCACCAGGAGGAATGCCAGCCTCAATACCGGTTCCAAAGATCTTTGACTTTTTTATGCACGAGAATAAGTTTGAAAAAGTGGCAGACATAGGAGCAGATCCAAACCAAGTCCCAAATGAAGCGCAAAAACCAGATGCTGATGGAATCGTAAGAATAAGTTTACATGCCCAAGAAGTTATTTCGGAAATTGGACCAGGTATATATTTTAATTATTGGACATACAACAAGCAAGTTCCAGGGCCAATGTTACGAATAAAAGAAGGAGATACTGTTGAGCTAACACTCACAAATGATAAATCAAGTTTGCATAATCATAATATTGATTTGCATGCTGTTACTGGGCAAGGTGGTGGAGCAAGTCTTACTAATGTTATGCCAGGGGAATCAAAAACTTTTCTTTTCAAAGCTCTTAATCCTGGACTTTATGTTTATCACTGTGCGATGCCAAATGTTAGTACACACAACTCTCATGGTCAGTATGGTTTGATAATGGTTGATCCAAAAGATTCCACAACACAATTGTCTAAAGTTGATAAAGAATTTTATGTTACACAAGGCGAGCTTTATACAGAAGGACAACTTGGTAAAAAAGGTTTAGTACCATTTGATTCTGATGCACTACTTGAAGGTGTACCAAACTATGTAGTTTTTAACGGTAAGGTAGAGAGTATGCCACGAATGCATGCAAAGGTAGGAGATAAAATAAGAATGTATGTAGGTAATGGTGGAGTAAATCTAATCTCATCTTTTCATGTGATTGGAGAAATTTTTGATAAAGTTTATCCAGAGGCAGCGATTGGATCCAACTCATCTGTTTTTGAAAATGTACAAACAACAGCTGTTCTCCCAGGAGGAGCATCGATTGTAGAATTTACAGTGGATGTACCGGGGAAATATCTACTTGTTGATCACGCTCTTGCTCGTATGAACAAAGGCGCTTGGGCAGTCCTTGAAGTAACAGGGGAGGAAAACCCTACAATATTTAAACAAGTTGGTATAACAAAACCTGTCCATAAAATGATGGAATAGATTTAAATTAAATAGCCCTCTTGTTTTTATTAAGTAAGAGTATATTGACTTTTTGTTTGATACCCTATACCATAGGGTATATGGTACATAAACACATACACAAATATAAAGAGGGTGATATTAATAATAAGTCAGTAAAATTGGTAAATATGGCAAGTGGTAGTTTGTCGAAAGTCTCTACTATGATAGTCGAGGGACGTTATTGCCCGGAAGTTATCCAGCAGATTGATAGTGTAATAGGGCTTCTCCATAGTACTCGTAAAGAATTATTAAAAGGGCATTTGGAAACTTGCCTTGTTCCACAGCTCAAAAATGATAAAGATGGAGCAGTAAAAGAATTATTAAAAATTTATAATATGTAAATATGAATTCTCCCAAAATCTACAAAGTCAAAGGTATGCACTGCGCGTCGTGCGCCTCTATTATCGAGCGCACGATAAAAAAAGTTGATGGTGTAGAAAATGTAGAAGTAAATCCCGGGACCGAAAGTGCAAAAATTTCATATGATGAAAATAAAATAAGTCACGATGAGTTTAATAAAAAACTCGAGCCACTCGGATATTCTTTGATTACCGAAAATCATAATCTGACTGCGAGTGATATGGGCATGACTGAAAGTGAACATGCCGAGCATTTAGGTTTGAATCAATCAAAGAAGGAAAAACTAGTTGAAATAAAAAATATGCGAGCAAAAGTTATTTCGGCTATACCACTAGCTATTATTAGTTTATTTATAATGGCATGGGATATTGGGGCACAACTGCAAGTTCTAAAAGAAATGCCATTAGTGTGGGCAGAATTTTTCCATCATTTATTACCCATCATGGCAACCTATGTTTTGTTTGTTGTCGGTAAGCCATACTTGACTGGCTTTTATCGATTTTTGCGTACAGGGCAGGCCAATATGGATACACTCATTGGGCTTGGTACAAGCGTAGCATTTGTTTATAGTTTTATAATTAGCGCATTTGAAGAAAGTTTGTTAAAAAATTTCCCAAACATTGGGGCAACATATTTTGACGTTACAATTATTGTAATTACATTTATTGCACTGGGTAAATATTTAGAGACTCGTTCAAAATTAAAAACCGGTGATGCAATTGAAAAACTCTTGGGCTTACAGGCCAAAACCGCATTGGTAGTGCGAGGTGGTGTAGAAGTTGAAATTCCAATTGACCAGGTTGTGCATGGTGATTTAATAATTGTAAAACCAGGAGGCAAAATTCCAGTTGATGGTGTTATAACCGAAGGGGCTTCATTTATCGACGAATCAATGGTCACAGGCGAGCCAATGCCTGTGCAAAAGAAGGTTGGTGACGGTGTAGTATCAGGCACCATTAATACAACCGGCACATTTATATTCAAGGCTACCAAGGTAGGGGCTGAAACATTATTGGCGCAAATAATTAAAATGGTTGCAGATGCACAGGGAAGCCGTGCCCCAATTCAAGCCTTGGCTGACAAAATTTCAAGCATTTTTGTGCCAACGGTTTTAGTTTTAGCTTTTATTACATTGGGGGCATGGTTATTCTTTGGCACAGCATCACTTGGCTTTGCACAAGCATTGTCGTATGGATTAACTTGTTTTGTGGGGATTCTAGTGATTGCGTGCCCATGTGCATTGGGTCTGGCTACACCAACCGCAATTATTGTGGGTGTGGGTAAAGGTGCGCGGAACGGAATTTTGATCAAAGATGCGGCGACACTGGAAAAATTGCACAAAGTAGACACTGTAATGGTCGACAAAACTGGCACAATAACAATTGGCAAGCCAACGCTAGTTGATATACAAAATTCTTCTGGTTTGAAAGAAGAAGAATTTATTTCTATAATTGCAAGTTTAGAGAAAAAATCTGAACATCCAATTGCGCATGCAATTGTAAATTATGCGGAATCTAAAGATTTACCAATTCAAAATGTTTCTAATTTCGAAGGTATACAAGGCAAAGGTTTGAAGGGTACAATAAATGAAGTTGAATATTTTGTCGGTAATGCAAAATTAATTTCAGATTTAAAACTTTCTTTCGACATCAAGCAATTAGAAGAATTTACGGCTCAAGGTAAAACTCCGGTAATTCTTGCGACACAAAATGAAGTTCTGGGTTTTGTCATGGTCGCCGATGAAATTAAAAATGAATCAAAACAAGCTGTGGTAGATTTACATAAATTAGGTATCAATGTAGTGATGTTAACGGGCGATGATGAGAAGGCAGCCAAATATATGGCATCGTTGGTGGGGGTAGATGAGGTGGTGGCCCATGTCATGCCGGCTGATAAATTGGCCAAAATTAAAGAGTTGCAAAATAGTGGCCACATGGTGGCAATGGCAGGAGACGGAGTGAATGATGCCCCAGCACTAGCCCAAGCCGATGTGGGTATTGCTATGGGCACAGGTACTGATGTGGCAATAGAGTCAGCCGGCATAACACTTTTAGGTGGCGATATTTCTAAATTGGTTAAAGCCATTAAACTTTCTAAAATGACTATGCGTGGCATCAAGCAAAATCTTTTTTGGGCATTTTTCTACAACATTGTTGGCATACCGCTCGCCGCCGGGCTCTTCTACCCAATTTTTGGCTGGCTCCTTTCCCCAGTGTTTGCCGGCTTTGCGATGGCAATGAGTAGTGTATCAGTCGTCGGCAACTCACTACGAATTAAAGGAAAGGCCTTATAATTTGTTGTATAATAAATTTATGAAAATTATTCAAAAAATAAATAAAATCAGTGCGCTGTATTTATGGTGGTATGGCATTGTATTTATTTTGGTTGTAGCTGATCTAAAATTAGGTTTTTTATCAGAGGGGTTAAAAAATATACTTGCTCGATATCCGTACCAATGGGATTATGAATTAATGTTTACTATTCTTTTCTTCGTGTGGGGTATTTTCTTGTGGAAAGATTTTCGTTTAAACAAATTTTCAGGGTATGCTTTTCTAACTCAAGGAATAGTAATGGTAACTTTAGGGATTATAAGGCAGAATGAAATAATTCATTTATTTACTGATAGTATCCTGTGGATTATTCTTGGTTGTTTATTATTAAAACAGTCAAAAGTACAATTTTATGAAAAATAAAAATATTAAAAACAAAGAATTGGTAATATTTCAAACAAAATCTGGTGCAATTGAATTGCGAGGGGATTTTACGCACGAAACATTATGGGCTACACAAGCACAAATTGCTGAAGTTTTTGGTATAGAAAGATCTGTCATTACCAAACATATTAGAAATATCTATAAAGAAAATGAGCTTGAGCAAAAAGCAACTAGTGCAAAAATTGCACAAGTTCAAACTGAAGGCAATCGTAAGGTTGAACGTATTGTAGAATTCTACAATCTTGATGTTATTCTTTCTGTTGGCTATAGAGTCAACAGTAAAACCGCTACCCTTTTTCGACAATGGGCTACAAAAACACTGCATGACCATATCGTAAAAGGCTATACAATAAACAAAAAAGTTGTATTGAAAAATTATGAAAATTTTCTAAAAACTGTCGCAGATATTCAATTATTACTACCAACACATACAATCCTCAACCCAAAAACAATTCTTGATTTAGTGAAAGAGTACTCTATCACTTGGAGTAAATTAGATGCCTATGATAAAGATAGTTTATTTGCCAAAGGTGTAAATAAAAAGAAAATTAAAATCACAGCCGTAGAAGTTCTAAAAGCAATTGAACAACTAAAAATACAATTGATTAAAAAAGGTGAAGCTACAGATATTTTTGCCCAAGACAGATCGAAAGGTAGCATAGAAGGCATCATTGGTAATGTGATGCAATCTTTTGGTGGTAATGATGTATATAGCACACTCGAGGAAAAGGCGGCACACTTATTGTATTTTATGGTAAAAAATCACCCATATATTGATGGTAATAAACGCTCTGGAGCTTTTGTTTTTATTTGGTTTTTACGCAAAAGCGGTATAAAGGGGGCTCGTAATATTAACCCATCAGGCTTAACTGCCATCACCTTATTAATAGCCGAAAGTGACCCAAAACAAAAAGACAAAATGACCGCCTTAGTAGTCGAATTATTAAGAATTGGTAGATAATTTATGAACAAATATACATTTCATGTTTCGGGAACACATTGTGCATCATGCAAAATTTTGATTGAGGATATTCTCAACGAAGAGGATATTGTTGGTAATGTAAAAGTGAATTTAAAAAATCAAACGGTAGAGGTGGATACAAATAGTGACCAAACTCAAGAAGAGATTTTAGAAATCTTGAATTCTAAAATAATTCCACATAAATATACTCTTTCAATGGACCCATTCGACAAGCTCAGGGCAGGAAAACAAAGTAATAATTTAATTTGGAAAGCAATATTTATAGGAATTCTGTTTTTAGTTTTATTTTTCTGGCTTCAGAAATCTGGGATTTTAAATATTGGACTCGGTGGTGGGGTTACACCAACGACAAGCTTTATCATTGGATTAATTGCATCTGTTTCATCATGCTTGGCAATTGTAGGGGGACTCGTATTGTCGCTTTCGGCTAAAATTTCACAAGATAATGTAAGTGACACGAAAACTTTTGTACTATTCCATATTGGCAGAATTGTAAGCTTTGCAGTGCTTGGTGGGGTATTGGGTGCAATTGGTAATATGATTGGTATTAGTTTTACATTTACGAGCGTACTCGGAATTATTGCATCTCTTATAATGCTTATATTAGGATTGAATTTAGTTGGGGTATTTGCGAAAAATCATATTACTTTACCTTCAGGAATATTTAAATTTTTCAGGCGTATTGAACATAAAACTTTAACCCCACTGTTAGTAGGCTTCGGTACATTCTTTTTGCCATGTGGATTTACTCAATCAATGCAATTCTCGGCGCTCTCAAGTGGCTCATTCACTGCTGGGGCAATATTAATGCTTGCGTTCGCACTAGGTACATTGCCAGTTCTACTATTATTGTCATTTGGTTCATCGTCATTTGCTCATTCTAAATATGCACCACTATTTTTCAAATCGGCTGGTGTTGTTGTGATTGGCTTCGGACTATTTGCACTATTAGGAGGATTGGCGGGGTTCGGCGTAATCGCACCATTATTCAACATTTAATCTGGTATAATTATTTTATGAACAAAACCGCACTAAGTATATTGATAGCTGGAGTTATAGTCTTTGCAGGGATGCTTATTTTTGCAGGACCTGGAGCAAGGAATAATATACCCAAAGGTCAGGCTGTAGAAAACAGTGTTATTCGTGATGGAATACAATACATTACTATTAATGCAAAAGGCGGGTACTCGCCACAAGTGTCAAATGCCAAAGCCGGTATTTCTACAAAATTAATTGTCAAAACAAATGGCACATTTGACTGTTCAGCAGCATTGGTAATTAGACAAATAGGTTATCAAAAAATCCTACCCCAAACAGGGGAGACGGTCATAGATATTGGCACTCCTGTTGCTGGTGTACCATTCCAAGGGTTATGCAGTATGGGTATGTATAATTTTGTAATTAACTTTAGTTAATTTATCTTAAGAGAAATCGGAGAGTAGAAACAACACGAATTTTTTTGTATTCAGGTGAACCTGGGTCTTTGTCGGTAATATCAAATACACCTTGGTTGCCACGAGCAATACTACCAACAGATGAGCCGGAATTTGTGGCGAAATCTCTTGCAGTATCACGGGCATTCTTAATTGCCTCGGCTAGCATTTCGGGTTTGATGCTGTTTAGATCGGAGAATTCGAATACAATAGAATTCTGGTTTAATACGACACCCTTTTTTACTAATTGAAGAGTTTCGTTTGAAGCAGATTTTGCTAAGTCAACCTTTTTTGTATAAACAGAAAGTTGATTGTTGGAATTATATCTAAAGAGAGCATCCTTATAAGTATCTTGGAATATATTTACAGGGGCGATATTAATCTCAGAATCTTCAAAACCTTTTTCTTTCAAGAAAGATTTTATGGTAGTAATATTCCTCTCTATGTCAGAATATAGTGTATCTACATTATTGGATTTAACTTCGAAATTCATTGACCAGATAGCGGTATCAGCTTTTACAATTTTCTCCGACAGACCTTTTACTTCTACATAAGTTCCTTGTTTTGAGAAGTCGCGTGCTGCAAAAAAGAATACAATAGCAAATATAAATAGTGCACAGCTTATAATTAAGACAGCGTTATTTTTTAGTTTTTCCATACTTATATTATACCACAAATTGTTTTATTTTTCTTAAAAAATATTTTTTAGATCGGGTAAGGTTTCGATTACTTTCCAGGCGTCTTTTTCTATTTTCATACCCTTAAAGGTTATTCCATGGCCAGTTGCATGGAACATTTCGATGTCATTTGCACCATCTGCTACACAAGCGCATTCTTTAATATCTATACCAAGCATTCGAGCTAGGCTTTCTAAGTGCTCCTTTTTGGCTTTTAGGTCATTGTCCTCTGTGTGTATTGCTTGTAGATTGTCATTTTCATCGAAAATTAATTTATTATTTGCTTTGTAATATTTTATCCCTAAATCTTTGGCAACCATTTCTACAAGGATATCTGTAGACCCAGAGATCAAGGCCAAGATATAATTTTTGTTTTTTAGATACTCTACTGCCTCGCGAGCTCCATTTGTGTATGTGTATCTGGAAAGTATTTTTGCAATTCCACTACGATTGGCATCTTTGTGTTGAATATATTTCTCAACCAGGATTGCATTCCACTCGGAGTATGTCATATTGCCAGCTATGAATTCATCATAGAGTCTTTTGTCTTCTTCTTTTGGTATTCCTAATGCAAAATTAAGTTCCTTCCAGCTATTGTGGGTGATTAG
>JADLCZ010000032.1 GCA_020846955.1 Candidatus Nomurabacteria bacterium | reverse complement strand
TTGAGGTATCCGCGCCCTTCCTTGTATCAACAGAAAAAACAGGATCTGTGGTATCCCAGGATGAGTCTAAAATTTTAAATAATTCTTTGTCATATTTATATGAGTTACTTGCTGGTGAAATTATTGACAATCCTTTTATAAATGCTCCTTTAGAAAGAGTAAATCCATCTACATCTAGGCCAGCGGTAATAGTACCAAGGTCTGTGGTAACGGTGAGCGGGTCAGTCACTTTACCAATTGATGTAGGTTTTCCTAAATTTACTCCTCCTAATTTAACTTGATTCTTCCCACCTATATTATCACCCACAGTTATAGGACCATCAACATTTTTACTGCCACTGTCTGGTGGGGGGTTCGTCGTTGGGCCTGTCCACGCAACTACATAATTTATGCTAAATGCTAATATTAAAGCGAGTGCTGTAACCTTTATTGATTGTAAAACTTCTTTTTTCATATTTAAATTATACTACTAATTAATAAGATGGCAATATGTTTATAATATTATTCCGAAAAATTTTGAAAAATATCTTTGTATTTTTCGATTGGAGCCTCATCACCCTTTTTGACCTCTGATGATTCTGATATATCCTTTAAAATTGGACCATTTACTACTGGATCGTCATTTGTTTCCTTAGAAAATTGGGATAATTCCATAAAAATTTGTTTTTCTTTCTCCGCTATATTATTTATAGGTTTGTCAATTCTATATTTCTGAATCAAAACAAATGCTACAAGAGCTATAGCAATCACAGTCAATATCGCCCAAAGTATTTTCTTTTTTACCCAAAATTTTTCTTTTACTGTAAATTCTTGAGTTATTATCGGTTCCATAAATTTATTATACCACAGAATATAATCCTACAATTCTTTTGCTCGATTGTATGCTTTTTGTATTGCTTCTTCCCAGATTTTTGAGGTATTTTTTTTATTAAATACTTTTAATGCAGATTCGGTTGTGCCACCTTTTGAGGCTACACTTTTGATTAAAATATCAAGATCAGTCTTCTCGTCTATCATTGCAAGTGACCCTCGGATTGTTTGAAAGACCATTTTCCTTGCATCGCTTTCTTTTATACCGAGTGTAATAGCCCCATTTATATAGGATTGTATAGCGTGGAATACATATGCAGGGCCACTCCCGGCTATAGCAGTAACTTTATTGATACTGTCTTCATTCGAGAGTTCAATACTCTCCCCCATTTTGTTAAATAATTCTTCCGCAAACTTTTTATCAATATTTGTGACTTGTTTGGTAGCAAACCAGCCGATAAACCCTTGATTAATTCGTGCAGGCATATTGGGCATTGAACGAATTATTTTTGATACTTTAAGTTGAGTCTTAATTTTTTGTATAGTTGTACCTGCCATTATAGAAATAATTAATGTATTTTTATTTAATTGCGGATTTATATTTATAAAATCTTGAGGTTTTGTCGCAAGAATTACTACATTGCAGTCGTTTACTTTTACAATATTATCATTTCTACCAATAACAATTATCTTGTAACCAAGTTTTTTTAAATTATTTATTATAATAGTACCCATAACCCCGTGTCCTATTACTGCAATTTTTTGTTTTGAATTTTTCATTTTTATTTTAATATAAACATATTATTTGCATGAATAATTTGAACTTTATGAGTATCTTTATTTATCATCAATGACTCAATTTCTGTAGATGACAAATCTATAATGCCAAAAGCAATACCTTTTGAATTTTTATCTACGATCTCTATAACTTCGTCTCTTTTGAATTGACCATAAATTTTCTTCACCCCTACAGCGAGCAAACTCATTCCAGAATTGAGAGCCTTTACTGCGCCATCATCTATCTCTATACTCCCAATAGAATTCTTGGCAGCTAGTATCCATCGATCACGATTAGATATTTTACCATTGATAGTACGAGCATTAAATACTGTGCCTGGGTAATTACCCATTAATGCTTTTGTAATATTACCCTGTATTAATCCACCAACAACTTGAGTCTCTATGCCAACTGCAGTACAAATGCGCGCTACATTTAGTTTGGATAACATACCACCAAGCCCATTTGTCGATACACTCTTGGAACAGTACCCTAGGAATTCATCACTTATACTATCAACCTTTTTAATTATTTTGGCCTTTTTATTCTCGGATGGATCGCCATCATAAAGGCCTTCTACATGCGATACAATAATTAATTTTTTTGCACTAAATGATATTGCCAATGTCGAGGCTAGGCTATCATTGTCACCAAAGCTCCAATCTGTTCCCGAAACCAGTGCATCATTTTCATTTACTATTGGAATAATACCTTTTTCAAAAAGGTCATTGAAAGTTTCCTGGAGGATTAGGAATTGTGGCCTCTTTTGTATGCTTGAACGTGTTACAAGGAATTCAGCAAGCACAGTACCCATTTTGTGAGCATGTTTTTGATATTCATCAAAAAGTAGTGGGCTACCAACACTCGCAGCGACAGCTTTGGAAACATTTTTTGTTTTAAGAAATACTTTACCAATCCTAACTGCTCCAGAAGTAACTACAACAATATTCTTGCCCTCCTTCATTATTTTTTTTGCACCACTCAATATTTCCTTGATTACCTTACCTCGAATAATACCCTTATCGTTAAACAGAGTATTTGTCCCTATTTTTAAAATATATAAATCTTTTTCATTCATAAATTATTTACGTATATGGCCATCACCCACCACTACATACTTGGTCACTGTCATGTCCTCAAGACCCATGGGTCCACGCATGTGAATACGACATGTACTAATGCCGATTTCTCCACCTAGGCCGAATTGCTCGCCATCAGTCAGGCGGTTGGATGCATTTACGAGTACAACAGCGCTGTCTACATCATCTTGGAAATTTTTTGTAGTTTCATTATTTTCGCTTACTATTGAATCAGTCAGACTTGAGCTATATTTACTAATATGAGCAATTGCTTCATCGTATGAATCTACAATTTTGATACTTACCTTTAAATCAAGATACTCTTCATCCCAATCGTCCTCTGTCGCCAATCTGCATTTATTACTATATGTGCAAGTTCTCTCATCTCCCATTACTTCGACATTCTTTTCAAATAATTTTTCAAGTAATTTCGGCATTATACTATCGGCAATATCCTTGTGCACCAAGACTGTCTCCACACTGTTACAAGTTGCTGGATTGGAAGTCTTGGCATTGATAACTATATCGATAGCCTTCTCAATATCTGCATCACGATCAATATATGCGTGACATAATCCACGTGCGTGTTTGATTACTGGAACTTTGGAATGCTCTGTGACAGAATCTATTAATTCCTTTCGTCCACGAGGAATCACTAGATCAATGTATTGATCAAGTACTATAAGTTCATTGATGGCTTCATGACGTCTGTCTTCTAGTTGTTGAACTCCATCTTGCGGAAGCCCAGATTCCTGCAATGCTTGTTGGATATATGAGAGCAAAATATTATTTGAATGAAATGCTTCTTTACCCCCACGCACAATTGCAACATTACCACTTTTGATACAAAGTGCTGCCACATCTACAATCACATTTGGCCGAGATTCGAAAATACAAACGATTACACCAATCGGAGCTCGTACACGTGAAATTTTGAGCCCATCTTCTCGTATATGTTCATTGACTACTACACCCACTGGGTCTGGCATTGGAACAAGTGATCCTATTGCCGACACAATACCTGCAAGTCCAGCTTCCGATAGTGTAAGGCGCTTCTTCATGGCTGGAGTAATATTTTGATTTTCATTCAAATCTTTTGTATTCTTAGCAATGATTAAATCCTTGTTCTTCTCAATCAAAGTTGCCAATACTTTTAAGAAAGTATTTTTCTGTTCTGTTGTTGCTTTGCGCATTAAATGCGAGGCATTTTTGGCAATTTGAGCTTGTTCTATAACAGTTTTCATACACAAAACATACCATAAAATATAGATAAAATCAAAAAATTGCTAAAATAGTTTAATTTGCTATGATAATGTTTATGTTAGATACAATAATAAACCAAGGAAAGAATGTTAAAAATGCCGATGTAGTAATCCTCTCTGCAAGTTATGAGAAGACTGCTTCGAGCCGTAAAGGTACAGCAAGTGGGCCAAAAGCAATATTGAAAATGCTCGATAGCAAATTGGAGCTTTTTGACCGTAAATATAAAAAGGAAGTGAGTAAATTTATTAAAATTGCCAAGCACGATTTAGGTAAGATTAGTGCCCTAACTCCAAAGAAAGCTTTAGAGAAAATTACAAATGAAAGTACCAAATTACTAAATGCCGGTAAATTTGTTTTCTTACTTGGTGGTGAGCATTCTGTATCATTAGGACTGCTTATTGCATTGTCCAAAAAGTATAACCCGAAAGATGTCACTGTGCTCCAAATCGATGCACATTGCGATCTACGCAACGATGATTCCGATTATAGTGATGATCCGTCAAATTTGGCGCACTCATGCGTACTACGCCGTACACACGAACTTGGCTACAACTTGGTACAAGTAGGAATCCGCACTTATGCCAAAATGGAGTACGATTACTTCACAAAAAACAAAAAAACAATTACAGTATTTGAATTTGGTAATGGCCAAAAAGTTCCTAGTATCGCTGAAATTCTCAAATCAATCAAAACTAAATATGTTTATATTACTATCGATGTAGATGGCTTTGATCCGACTTACATGCCAGGTACTGGCACACCAGTCCAAGGAGGACTTGAATGGTGGTATGGTGTAGAACTTATTGATAAGGTAAGCAGTACAAAAGAATTAGTAGGTGCTGACATAGTAGAAGTATCACCCCAAAAAGAAACAGTCTTAACAGAATACGGCTCCGCTCAACTCCTATACAGTATAATAGCCAATAAATTTAAAGATAAAATCAAATAAAAACCCTCAGTAAAAGGTTTTTATTTTGCCAGTTTAATTTTCAGTTGTTTTTCAAATGCTGTATAGATAATTCGTGTTTTATCTTCTAGCTTATCGAGGCGCTTGCCATCATTTGTTTCTATATTATCCAACCTTGATTCAATTTTATCTAATCGTTCATCTACTTTATTAAATCGTTCATCTACTTCATTAAAACGAGTATTCATCTCATCTTTTGTAGCTGTATTTTCAAAACCCTTAGCTACCATTATAGCTAAATCATCCAGAGTAATTTTCTTTTGTTTTTTGACTACTTTTTTCATAAATTTAATTATACTATAACCCAATTTCTATGCAATACATTTTATGTATTATCGGTATTTTGCAATTAATTTGTTTGCTTCTTCGGGATTTGCTTTCATTTCTAGGAGTGCTTGGAGCATTAGAGGGGCAACTATTGTCGCGTCGGATTCGATGACGAACATTGGGGTGTCTTGAGTCAGTTTGTCCCATGTAATCTTCTCGTTTGGAGTAGCACCACTATATGATCCGTATGAAGTTGTGGAGTCGGAAATCTGGCAGAAGTAAGCCCAAGGCTTGGCAGGCAATTCCATATCGTATTTAAGAGATGGCACAACACAGATTGGGAAATCTCCGGCAATTCCTCCTCCGATTTGGAAGAATCCAATTCCCTCACCTTCCGACAATTTCTGATATTGATCATAGAATTCTCCCATGTATTCAATACCACTTTTTGCAATGCTTGCATTTGCATCGCCATGCTTTACATGCGAAGCAAAGATATTTCCGAATGTGGAATCTTCGTACCCTGGTACTACAATTGGGATATTGTTTTGCGCGGCTGCAAGGAGCCAGCATTCGTCTGCATTGCCTTGGTGCTTCTCTTTATCAATCATCTGGATCAAATCGTAGAAATATTCATGCCAGAATTTACGAGTGCCATTCTTGGTAGCTTCTTCCCACATTGGGACAATATGTTTCTCAACAGCACGGAATGCTTCGTCTTCGGGAATACTAGTATCGGTAACTCGACGCATACGATCTTCCAAGATTTTTGTATCATCTTCTTTTGTAAAGTATCGGTAATCTGGGAAATCTTTGTAGTGATTATGAGCTACGAGGCGGAATAGTGATTCCTCGAGGTTGGCACCTGTTACTGACATACCATGAATAAGCCCAGCACGAATCGCTGGCGCAATAGATATACCAAGCTGTGCACTAGACATTGCTCCAGCAACTGCCCAGAACATTTTGCCACCTTTCTCGATATGACGCCAATAAGCTATCAATGCATCACGAGTAGCGCGAGCATTGAAGTTCTTGTAATTTTTTAAAACGAATTCTAATGTTGATAAATTGTTATTCATAATATTATTTTAACATTTATTAATTACCAGCCAAAATTCTTGCCAACTTCATCTGGAGTCTCACGCTTTCGTGCGACCACAATATGCCCATTCTCAGCAATAATTTTCAATGGTGATGATAGCATGCAGTGATGCATTGCAAGTGGATCTTGATACGCACCTGTATCCATCACAGCGATGTACATAGGGTTGCCACCTCCATTTACCTCGTAATCCGGCAATGTAACATACCCATTTACTCCAGTATATATATCATCAGAATCACAAGATGATCCTGCTAGCCACACATCTTCAAGTTTATCATCATGCTTGCTATTAAGCGGTACCACAGACCATTTCTGACCTATAGCCCATGTGTCGAGCAAGTCATTCATAAAGCTACCATCTATCACATACCACTTTTTTGCAACAGCTTTTTTAGCTGTAATCTTTTTAGAGTCTATAATTTTAAAAATTGTAATCTGTGCTGGTGCAACTATATAGCGACCCCATTCGCAAATGAGATTTGGGTGTGGCATGCCACGCTTCTCACTCTCTTTCTTCACAAGTTGGAAAATTCTCTCCATTAGTTTATCTATTGGGTAACTCTTATTTCGAGTATATGGTATCGGCATACCACCACCGATATCAATAGTATCAAGCGATGGATTCTTCTCCTTAACTTTAAAATATACATCAAGAGCATACTTGATCGGACCTAATACATCATTTAGTTTTTCTATTTGAGATCCAATATGATAGTGAATTATTTTTAAATTCTTGAAGCTACCCATTTCAATAATTTCTTTTGCAGAAAAGCCGAAGCGGTCGATTGGCTTGTTCCAGTACGAGGCTGCTTTGACTGGCATATCGAGCCGGATACCAACATCGTATTTGGAGTGCTGTAGGAATTTGAGCTCATTTGGGCCTTCAATAAGTGGAAAAATCTTCACACCACGATGCTGAAGGTCGTCTATAAGATTTATATATTTATCTGTTTTCGGGCCTGAACAAAGTATCCGAATGCTCGGGTTAAATGATTCTTGTTCAAGCATCCGCTTTACTAGCCACAAATCATTGAATGATGAAGTCTCCAAGTGTGCACCTTCGCCTACAAGAGCCATAACTACCTCCTTGTTCTGGTTAACCTTCATTGGGTAGTGGTACAGGAATTTGCCTTTGTAACCAACTTTCTTTGATAAATGTGTAGTTAAGTCGAGAAAATCTTCGAGACGCTCTTCAATAATAAAAGGAAAGAGGATCTCAAGCGAAGTCCCCATCTTGTCCGCCAAGTAGCGTATATTATAAATATTATTCCCCTCTTTTACCACTAAATCCCCGTCTTTGTTGAAATCAAAATATTGAGTATTGTACTCTGTGGCTCCAAGCTTCCAAAGCTTACGAGATCCCACTCCTTTTTTAGCCATTTTTAATTATTGTGTTAAAGCATACGCTGTTGCACAAGATAAATGATAATAGTGTAATAATACCAAAATTCAGAATAATGTAAATAGAGAATTTAAAAAAAGAGGTTGCTATTAATAGCAACCTCTTCAACTATCTGTATAACGATTTGTTTGTTACTGACAATTTTGAGCTTATATAACCCAATTCCTTTGTTTCAATAACATTAAAATAACTGAAGAAATCATTGGTAATGAATTTTTGACTTAAAGCAAAACCAAGATTATATTCAATACCAAGTTTTCCATGGAGCATGCTTCCCAACATTACTTTTTTGTCATACTTATCAGCTACTTGAATTATTTCAAGAGCCTTGAGTATTCCACCAGTTTTTGCAAGTTTAATGTTGAAATAATCAACGAAATTATTTTGACAGAAATACTCGGCTTCAAGTGGTGTGTGCAGGGATTCATCTGCCATTAATGGTACTCTTGTGGTCTTACGCAAGCTCTTCATTCCGGCAATGTCATCCTTAGCAAGCAATTGCTCTGCCCAACTAATATTAACATTCGAGATTTTATCCAAAAAGTCTAGGGCATCCCTGTAGTTGGCAAATGCTTGATTTGCGTCAATAGAAATACTTATGTCATTATTTATTCTCCATAAGTAATAAATTATTTTAGATTCTAGAGCAAGATCAATACCAACTTTAAATTTTACAAATTTTGGATTATAATTTCTGATAATCTCGTCAACTCTATTTTTGTATAATTCAAAGGTTTTTTCCATTGGAATAGTGGTCTGGATATAAATTTCTCTGTTTTCAATATTACCTAAAGTTTCAAATAAATTTTTACCAGTTTTTTTACCAAGAATATTAAATAATGCTTGTTCTATTCCGCACATTAGTCCAGTATTATGGATTATATTCAGGCGCAAGCATTTCATCAAGTCCGTGATATGATAAACCGCTGATACTGTATTATAGTTAGAGAGCAAATGGTTTAGAATCGGTTCAAGGTAAATTACTCCACCTTGAGTT
>JADLCZ010000031.1 GCA_020846955.1 Candidatus Nomurabacteria bacterium | reverse complement strand
GTACGAGCTCTATATTCTCCAAATCCTCTTTTGAGAACCATTTAGTCTCTACCCCCTTTTCATGGCCTAAAACAGAATCTGAAACTATATCATTTTCTGTTGTGGCAAAATATACAAAAGCTATATGCTCATGATTTTCATTTACAGGATGCCGGCCTAAATATCTTGGTGGAATTAAATATTTGTATCCACGATTTTTGTCTTCTTGGTCTGTCGGCCCATGGGCATCGCCCACAATCTGAATATCCAATCCTACCTCCTCCTTTACCTCGCGGATCGCTGCCTGTACAGGATCTTCATCGAGCTCGATATGACCACCAACAGAAAGCCAAAATTTCAATTTATCATGCATGCGAAGAAGAACTTTGTTTTTATGTACAATAAAAACTTCGGAGCAAAAATCAATTTTTTCGTGAATGTGTGACATACAATTATTATACCTTATCTACTAAAACTTCTTTCTTGAATTTAAAATTTGTAAGAATTAAAATCGCAACAATTAAAAATGGTAAGGCTAGAAGTTGTGTGTAAGTTGGAGCTTGATGTAGCAAAAGCCACGCAAAAAGTACTGTAAAAATTGGATTAATACTATTGATTGCAAGTGCCCGAGTTACTGTCATGCGATGAATTCCTTCAATCCAGAAAATTTTTGAAATACCAAAAATAACAATACCGTTAAGTAGGAGCCACCAGATTACTGGGGTAATATCATACCCTATCACAGGAGTTTGAAATATTGTGGCAAATACAAAAAGGAATGGTAATGCAACCAAATGCCTTAGGAAAATAGTTGATTCAGTAGAAACAATTTTGCGAGTTTGTTGCGTACACCAATTTCCGAAAGGACAGAAAAATACCGCAATAAGAATAATGAAATCGCCAGGATTGATCTTCCCTGCCTTTGGTAAAAGTACAATCAAAATTCCGATCACAGCAAGAATGACTCCCAGAATATGCTTCTTAGAGAAATGTTCTTTATGAAAAACTTGGAAAAAGATATATGAGGGAACGATCTCAAACATAGCTACAATCGCAGCATTTGCTGGAGTAGTTTTTTGTAATGCGTAGAAAAAAAGTCCATAATAAAAAATATGTATAGATATCACACTTCCAAAAGTGTAGTACCACACTTTTTTGTTTTTTAATTGCCACAATCTTCCACGAAAAATAACTATAATAAAAAAGAATATCATCGCAAAAACATTCACCCAAAACAAGGCTACAATACTTGCGATTCCTTTCAACCCAAGTAAAGAAATAATCGGAAAAAGCGACCAGAGGATCATTCCGCTAATTATAAAAATATTTCCTTTTTGTGCTTCGGTCATATTATTTTAATTTAAAACCTTTAATCTCTTTATTTATAAAAATTTTTTTATAAAGCTCAGGATTCATTCTTTTTAAATATTCTATTGTTTTACCCGGAAGCTTAGATAAAGAGAGCCCTGCACTTAATGCAAAGGATACAATTCTTTCTTCTGCTTCTTTTGTTTTTGACTTGTCGTCAATCATGAGCTCTATCTCCACCATGTCATAACCAAAATCAGTACTGTCTACATCTATTGAAAAATCATCTTTTTTATATTTATCCCTTGATGTTTTATAATTAATAATTTCTACTAAATTTTTCTCAATAAATTCACTTAATTGCTCCTCTAATTTGAGATACTTTTGTATATTCTCCTCGCCTTCTATCTCTTCGGCAACCCCTTTGACCGCGTCGTCCCCTATTTTGAGTTCAAAATTCCCGTTTCTATTTCTAAGACGGATTTCCTTTTTGTACATACGATAATCTGGATAGTCATAATAAATATCATGATTTATAACTTTACCTAAAAACACAGCCCCCTCAAGTATAGCTTTGAGTTGCTCTTCGGTTGGCTTGAATTTTTTCTCAACTTCTATCATAAATTTAATCTTTCAATAATTTATAGCCCTCGGATAAACTGTCGTACATAAATGACACGAGTAGCATATCATTGTTGTAAAGTTGTGATTCTTCTAGATATTTATAATATGCAATTTTTTTCCCTTTCTGCACTACTGGCGCCATTAAATTATATTTGAAGGCTAATATACACATCAAAAGCCTGCCCACACGACCATTGCCATCAGAAAAAGGATGGATTTTTTCAAAGTCTGAGTGTGTTTTTGCGATATGGATAACTATATCTTTTGGTTTCTTATTTAAATTATTTACAAAAATTTTCATACTTTTTTCTATACTCATATAATTCACAGTTACAACACCTGACCCAACAATACGAACACCATGTGTACGATATTGTCCACCATTGTGCATTATTCCATTCATAAGCACTGAATGAATTTTTTTTATAAACTTTTCTGTAATTTTACCGTTATCATTTTTTAAAAAATTCATTACAATTGCCAGTGCTCCCTGATGATTCTTAACCTCCTGGTGCTCGCGTACGCTTTTGTTGACTATAGTAATGTCATCAAAAAGCACGGCCCTTACTTCTGGTTCATTAAAAGTACTTCCCTCTATCGCATTTGTATTGTATGTCATCGCTAGTAAAAATGAATCATATAAATCTTTGCGAGAATAAATTAAAGAAAAGGGATTCTTGTACTTGGTCTTTAATCGTTGTAAGATTTCTTGTTGTTGATCAACTTTGTTAGAAGAAATACTTTTGTCACCTACATAGCTTATGTATAATTCATTTATCTTTTCTTCTTTTTTTGCACGGGGCTTACTTTTACCATTTATCCAAGCATTAAATGCAGGGAAAGAAACGCCTAAAACAATAGCAAGCTCACTTTGGCTCTTGCCACTGTATTCTTGTATTGCCCTTAACTTCTTTATATGGTCCATATGGGTATAATACCAAACTTTATAAAGTTACGCAAGCTTTATAAAGTTTGGTAAAAGATACTTTCCGAGGTTTAAATTTTTTTTCTACTTC
>JADLCZ010000030.1 GCA_020846955.1 Candidatus Nomurabacteria bacterium | reverse complement strand
TTTGTAGATAGTAGTTTAAACTACGTGACTGGGAAGTCGCGTAGTTTTTTTATGAATTTTTTTGGATCCAGATATAGATATCTTCGAGGGCTTTTACAGCATCGCCGCAAGCGATGTTGTTCTGGTGATATATACCATTGGTTGCGTCTCCTGCAGCCCAGACGCCTTCCAATTGAGTTTTTTGAGTCATTGGGTCAACGATCACTTTACCTATCTCATTGAGTGGTACAACACCTTTTAGGAATCCTGTATTTGGAGTCTGGCCAGTCTCGACAAAAATTCCGGTTGTTGGTAATGTTGTTTCTGAACCTGAAATTTTGTCGCGGTAGGTGATCAATGACACAAAAGATATTTCACCCTCGGGTACATCTGTACCATCAACTCTTAGAATTTCTACATTTTTAATTGCTTTGAATTTATCATTGGTCAACAATTTCTTGACTGTGATTTCGTCAGCTTTGAAAGTGTCGCTACGGTGTAGTAAAGTGACACTTTTACAATATGCCAAGAGTTGGGCAGCACTTTCGAATCCTGCATTGCCTCCACCAATTACTACTACATCTTGCCCCGCAAACATTGGGCCATCACAGCTTGCGCAATAAGTAATACCACGGTGTTCGTATTTGTCGGCATTCTCGCACTCCAATTTGCGTCGGCCTGAGCCTGTAGTTACAAGAACAGTTTTACTTGTATAGGTCTTGTCAGTATCTGTTGTGATTGTGAAAATATTGTTGTCTTTTGAGAGACTTGCAACCTTTTGACCTTCATACACATCTAGAAATTCGCCTTTGTAATACATGACATGCTTCTTGAGATTCTCGCCCAATTCTGCTCCGCCAATTTCGGGAGTTCCTATCCAGTTGTAAATAGTGGTTGATACTGTCGATTGCCCACCGAATTCACTAGTAATAAGGGCAGTTTTCAATTGCTTGCGAGCGGCATATACGGCAGCTGCAGCACCTGCAGGACCACCACCTAAGATAATTAAATCATACATAAATTTTATTATACACAAAAAGAGCCCCGCTACAAAATGTAGCGGGGCTCTTTTTAATTTAACTACTTTTTGTTTCTTCGCAAAAATGCAGGCACTGCTGACCAATCATCTGTATCGTCAGTAAAAAGGTCGTCTTCTTTCTCCTTTACAACTGGTTCAGATTTCTTGATATACTCATTTACTGGCATCTCTACTTGCTTTGGAGTCTTGATGCTTGCTAGGACACTTTCCTTTACAGCTTGTGCATTGTTGGCATCAATTTTGGAATTGGCTGTCATGACACTTGCTTGGAAAAGAGATTTCTTTGGCATACCAGACGGAAATCCTGTAGCAATAACTGTAACTTTCATTTCGCCTTTCTTCAACTTCTCATCACGGATTGTACCGAATATTACCTTGGCATCTTTGTCGATAGATTCTGTAATAACTTGGGCTGCTTCTTGAATTTCGTGAATTGTAAGGTCGTCGCCACCAGAGATTGCAAAGAGTACACCTTTGGCACCTGATATTGAAAGGTCTAGCAGTGGGGAATTGATAGCATCGATCGCAGCCTTTTGAGCACGACCATCTCCACCTGCAATACCTACACCCATAAGTGCTGAACCAGCATCGGACATAACAGCTTTGATATCAGCGAAGTCTACGTTAATCATACCAGGAGTAGTAATCAATTCAGAGATACCTTCGACCGCTTGCTTGAGTACTTCATCACACATAGCAAATGCTTGGCGGAAGCCGAGGTCTTTTTCAGAAATTGCAAGTAAGCGATCATTTGGAATTACAAGAATAGCATCTACTTCACGTTCAAGTTCAGATAGTCCAACTTCAGCGAGTCGCATACGTTGATTGCCTTCAAATGAAAATGGTTTTGTAACAACTGCAACAGTTAGTATACCTTGCTCCTTTGCGCAAGCGGCAATAATAGGAGCAGCACCAGTACCAGTACCACCACCCATTCCACATGCGATGAATACCATGTCGGCACCTTTGATCACATCTTGGATCTCTGCTTTTGTTTCTTCGGCTGCTCTTTTACCAATCTCGGGATTCATTCCAGCACCTAGACCTTTTGTAAGATTCTTTCCAATATGAATTTTCTTGTCCGATAGGGAATTGTGGAGATCTTGAGTATCGGTATTCATAACGATAAATTCTACTCCCTTGACCTTGGAGCTTATCATGTGGTTTAATGCATTTTTACCGGAACCACCTACTCCAATTACCTTGATTCGAGCAAATGATTCTACGTCAGGATTGATTTTTGGCATATATTATAAGAGGATTACTCTGTTATTAATAAATCTATACCCACTATAATAGCAGAAATATATATAACAGCAACTGTCGCAAGTGGAAAATTTATGGTAGGAGCTGGGACAAAATTCCCTTGAAAAAGCCCTTTACGTCCTTAATATTTTCGTTTAATGAGCCGGATAGATCCTTCTCGATTGAATTTACATTCTTCATTAATGCCAAACCGAGTGCTGTGTACCAAAAATTATCTTTTATTTTGAATTTGGAATTTATAATATCATTTTGATGTCCGAAACTAATTGGCAAACGTAAATACTGTTTTCCAACTTGTTCAATAGAATTAATTTTTGACCCACCACCAGAAATTATGACTCCAGCAGGTAACAAGCCACTCCTTTTGATTTTCTTCAAATGATTTTCAACAAGTTCGAAAATATCTCCGAGTCTGGCATCGATGATTTCATCTAATCTCTTTTTTGGATAGTCGCCGATGATTGCGCCGTTTTTGATATTCTCTGCGTCATCAAGCGAAATTTTGAAACCAAGGGCTATATCTTTTGTAATGTCCATTCCACCAATGTGGAATGATTGTAGTGAAATAAGTAACCCATCTTCGTATATAGCAAGAGTAGTTGTTTCGGATCCTATATTTAATAGAGCACACCCTGCCATTTTCTGCTTCTCGGAGAGTAACATTATACTTTCGGCTATTGGGCCTGCTACGACGTTCTTTACCTCAATACCGCATTCGGCAATTGCTGTAACTAGATCCTCTATATGCTGTTTAGTAATTGAAATAAAAAGGGCTTTTGTCTCGAGTTTGACACCACGCATGCCTTCCGGTCTGCCATGGATTTCCTTGCCGTCGAGCTTGTATTGTAGGGGAATTGTTTGGATAATTTTTTTATTAATTAGATTCAAATTTTCTTCTGCTTCGGAAAGTGAATTTTGTAAATCTAGATTTGTAATCTCGTTGTCTGCGCGGGAAATTATGGCTGAACCAGTGCCAAGAATACTGGACAGGCCAATTCCACCTATAGATAAATACACCTTTTTGATTTGTATACCAGAAGTCGATTCGGCCTGACTGATTGCAACCTTTATAGATTCTTTTATTAGGCTCGGATTTATAATGTACCCTAGTCTCATGCCATTGGAAGGGGCAAAGCCACGGCCAATTAATATTGGAGTTTCGGAATTCTTTTCATAAGCAAGAACAACCACGCGAACTGCATTGGTGCCTACATCTATACCACAAGAAATTTTTCTTTTCATAATAAATAATTCAAGAACAAAATTTCTTTTTATGAAAAAAGTTTTAGAAATTTTTGCTCTGCTTTCTCCATTGTACTACTATGTTGCATTCCTTTCAAATGCAAACAACCGTGGATAAACAAAAACTTGGAAAATTGGGTATAAGACATATCGAAATTGGGTGCATCAGCTCGCGCTTGTACAGGTTCAATAAATATTTCCCCAGACATTTTATCGAGTGGAAATGACAAAATGTTTGTAGGATAATTTTTGCCACGATGTTGGAAATTTAATTTCTTTGAAAGAGCCTTGGTTGCAAATACAAGTGACAATTCGTAATCTTTACCCAGAATTTTGTTCTTAATCGCAACAAAAGGCACTCTTGGAGGAGTGCCTTTTGTTAAGTTTTTCATAGAAAAACTAGTATTCATATTATTTCTTAATTTTTGTAGACTTACCCATCTTGTAAAGCTTCTCTTGAACTTTCTTCTTCGCGATATATTTCAATCTGCCATTCTTGACTGCGAGCTTGGATAGGGCACGTGCATTGTAGCGCTTGCCTTTAACTTTTTGGATCATACCTGTCTCTTGCACTTTGCGTGAAAAGCGACGAATAAGATTCATATTGCTCTCATTTGTATTTTTGTTTACTTGTACTGTTACCTTTGTCATATGTTGAAAACAATAGCATATATTCCATTCTCACGCAATACTCTGTATAGCCTTTGCTTTCTATATTATAAATGCTATAATGTTTAAAAAATTTATGAAGTCCCCTTACCCCCAAATACGAAGTCTCGGTAAATTAATTTCTAATGATTTCACTTCCTTTCTAAATTCTTCTCTCATCAGTATCTCATATGCTGTCTTTCCCTCCAAGCACTGCCGTGGTGTATG
>JADLCZ010000029.1 GCA_020846955.1 Candidatus Nomurabacteria bacterium | reverse complement strand
GATGCTGTGTCCTTTGTTTTTGAGGATATCAATTTCGGAACGTTCAGCTCCAGAAAGGTATTTAAATCGTTTACTCATATATGCATTCTAATATATATGAGTGTCCTAATACATTATGGAATATTTCTTGCTTAAATTAAGGCTTGACTTATATTATCCGTTTGTATATACTAATGGATATGAATGATACAACAATTTTAATCAAAACAAATAAGGCTCTTAAGGCCAAAGCACAGACTCTCGCAAGTGAGCTAGGCTTTTCCCTTACTGATATAGTAAATGCATCGCTTAGGAAGTTTGTCATAGACCAAGGTATTAATATATCCAAGCTCCCTAGTGAAAATCTAACTGTATATAAAAACAAAAAACAAATCCTTTCTGCTTACAAAGAATCTCTAAAGGAATTCTAAAAAATATATGATTCTTTTGAAAACAAAGAATTATCAAAAAAGTGCCTCTTCCCTACCAAAGAAAGATCAAATTTTACTTTCAAAACAAGAAAGTATTTTAGCTGAAGATATGTTTGATTCCAAGCTTCACACAAAAAATTGAAAGGGTTTCCAGATGAGAAAGTTTTTTCATTTAGAATCACTCGCACATACAGGGGAATTTTCCGAATATCAGAAAATAATATAATCCTGTTTGCAATTGGTCATCGTAAAGATATTTATAGGTAATCTGATATAATTATAAAATGGACGAAAAACTCAAGGAAATATGTGGTAAGAATAAATGCCCTGTGGCTATATTGGTACGGGACGGCAAAATTCTGTTTGGCCAACGTAATTATACAAAAGAAATTTCGGTCTGGACTATACCAGGTGGACGGTGTGAGGAGGGCGAGACACTTGAAGAGGCACTTCGCCGTGAGGTATATGAGGAGGTTGGTATTTCGGATTTAAATATAATCAAATTCGCTGGGGAAACAAGTGGCTTCAAAGAAGGAGATCTTTTAGAAATATTCTTTTGCACCACAGAACAAGATTACAAATTAATGGAACCAGAGAAATTTTCTGAATGGCGCTGGGTACCAAAAGACGAATATATTGTCGAGGGTAAATATTCCGGCTTCAACTTAAATGCTAGAAAAATAATTTTAGGTAATTTCCCAAATAAAATATGAACATAATCGAAAAAGTAAAATCTTTGAATTTACCACTTGGGCAATATGTCATTATTGGAAGTGGAATAATGGACGCACTTGGTATTCGAAATGCCGTCGATGTGGATTTGGCTGTCTTGCCAGAATTACATAAGAGGATGCGAGAGAGTGGTGAATGGAATGAGGAAGATAGATTCGGAAGAATATTCCTAACAAAAGATGTATTTGAATGCAACCCAGATATATCATGGGACCAATACCCTACTACTACAGAGCAAGCCATAACATCAGCTACTGTCATCAATGGAGTACCGTTTATGAATTTAAAAGAATTAATCAAATTCAAAACTGCACTGGGCAGAGAAAAAGATTATAAAGATATTGAATTAATCAAAAATTATATATCTTCGTAAAAACTTTCTTTGCGAAAGTGATTAATCTTCTATAATAAAAAATTGATTATAATTTTTAAAAACTAGAATCTATTGAGAATATTTTGAGTCGAGCTCAAGGAGGACTTTTGTAGTTAGGGCATCTACTTGAGCTACAATTTCTGCTTTTTCTGCTATCGGCATTTCGGCATATGCTTTGAGTCCAATTTTGGTTGCAAGATTTTCCATTTCTTGTTTTAGCTCTTGAGAAATGTAATTTTCAACAAAAATCGTTTGTGTCATACCACTGGGATTTCGGTGTTTAAATTTATTACGAACAAAAAATTGTTCAAGTGGGTTAGTTTTATTGTTAGTTATTTTTTCTATCCATAAATTACGCTCTTCTCTATTATTGCCAAATGTGTCTATCATCAAAGGACCAGCTTTATATTTTGCAATGGCATCTACAAAAAAAATAAGAGCTGGATCCTGTATGTGATTCTCGATGTTTTCTTTTAATTCTGAAATAAATTTTGGTAATGGAACACCATTAACCATCACTTTTTCTGGGTCATTTATTTTTATCTCTTTTATGTGTTCTGGGTATTTTGTAAGCAGAAAATTAGCAATTTCTTGGTCTGTTTTTAAATCCTCTATTTTAGTAACGTGGCCTTCGCCCATACTTCTCATTTCTCTTTTTTCTGTCATATTTTATATTCTACTTTAAATAGAGAAAAGGCACAACTATACTCTGTAAAAATAAGCTTTTATTGGGCGTTGCATAATTTTGAGATAGGAGTATAGTGTAAATGTGTTCAACAATTTAATAGTTTCTTAATTGGGGAAGTAGGTGTGAATCCTACACAGTGCCGCTACGGTAATCAAGAAGTAACTTCTTGGGAGTCCGACTACCAATTATGAATTAGTCCCGAGCAGGAATACCATATTGTAAAAATGTGGCGCGGCAACTCCTCTCAATAGGAGTTTTTTCATACCAAAATGCATAAAATATCACACAAATCATATACAAAAATTTTAATAACCCTTTTCTTAATATCATTAAGCCTATTTATATTTTCTCTTTTTAATTTTGATAAAATCGAGAACACAATCTCCCCTGTTCAAACACTCAACAAAGAACAAAAATCTAATACCCCTACTCCTTTAACAGCAAAATCCATTCCCGGCATGGAAAAAACTATAGAAGATGCAAAAACCGATTCAATTACACTAAAAGTTGGAGAGTTAAATATAAAGTTAGGAATTCTTCCTGGCCAAACCCTATATGAAATACTTCTTGCAGAAAATAATAAAAAGTTGGTAACATTTAAGGGTAAGGAGTATACAGGTATGGGATTCTTCGTTACAGATATTGGAGATTTGCACGAGGAGCGTAGCAAGTACCTTATGTATTATATAAATGGTGTCGAAGCATCCGAGGGGATATCGGTCTATATTCCAAAAAGTGGTGATATCGTCGAATGGAAATTAAATTAGTAATTAATATAATAATAACGTGAAGAAAATTTTTGCTCTTAGTTCCCTATTTTTATCAGTTTTGTTTAGTCTTTTTATTTTTGCTACGCCTATTTTTGCAGAAGTTGATACAACACCACCAACAGGAACAATATTGATAAATGGTGGGGCATTATATACAAACACCCGCGATGTAACATTAACTCTTTCCGCAACTGATGATATTTCTGGTGTTGCTGAAATGCAATTTAATAATGGAACAGGTTCATATAGTCCCCTTGAACCATATTCAACAACAAAATCATGGACTCTTTCGTCAAGTGATACTCAATTAAAAACTGTGAGGGTTAAATTTAAAGATCAAGCAGGTAATGAAACTACCACAGGAATTCCTGCAACGATAAATCTAGATACCATTGCCCCTGTTATAACTCTAACTGGTGCCAATACGATCAATCTTAATGCAGGAGACATTTACACTGAGCTTGGAGCAACAGTCACAGACAATATAGATACATCTGTTACTGTGGTAG
>JADLCZ010000028.1 GCA_020846955.1 Candidatus Nomurabacteria bacterium | reverse complement strand
CACCAATGTCTCGCATTGGATCTATATTTCCATAAACATGGATAATTTCATTTTCTTTAGAGTGGGCTTGCCCTGAGCTTGCCGAAGGGAAAAGGCGCACCATATGGAGTATCGCATCAGTCTCGCGGATATTGGCGAGGAATTTGTTGCCAAGTCCTTCACCTTTGCTAGCTCCCTCTACCAGCCCCGCAATATCTACGAATTCAACAGCCGCAGGGATAGTACGCTTTGTTTGTGAAAATGTGGCAAGTTTGTACAACCGATCGTCAGGCACAGCAACAATACCCACTGATGGGTCAATAGTACAAAACGGATAATTCTCCGCCGGCACACCCTTCTTTGTAAGAGCATTAAATAATGTCGATTTCCCGACATTTGGCAACCCTACGATTCCTATAGATAATGACATGGGAATACTATACCAAAAATATGCTTATTTTCAAAAGAATTACATCAAAACAACTCGAGTTATCAATGATGCTATGAAATGCCAGATGGTGTGATTGAGGGCGTAATTTTTGAATTTTGTAAGTGGCCTGATGGCAAAGAGTACGAGTACTACTAATAGCAAAATTTTGTACATAAAATATTCACTATGTACAGTCAAAAGTACAATTACATTTGAGAAGATTAAAATAAGGGAGAACAGCCAATCTGCAAAGCGTAAGGTCTTGTTGGTAAAAAATAAGTGGTACAACAAAGAAAATATCATTTGAAAGATTAGTACAAGGACAAACCACATAGAGAAACCTTCAACAATAGCGAAGTACATAGGTATCAAGTTGAATACATGCGAAAACGCAAGCAACATGTACCCCTTCTTGTGTTTTTCGTAGCTCGGATGAAAGGTATTTGGATCTGTCCACGAATATTTTTTCATATATCAAAAATAGTTTATTTTTGCATTAGGCGCATGAGTGGTTCAAGCTCGTGACGATGCTTGGCAATTTGAGCTTTGTATTTGCCCATTATCAATACCATGGCCAATTGCTCATCCATACCTGCCTTCTTTTTCAATTCCAATTCTTTTTGAATATTTTCAAATAAGGTTTTTACCTCTTTATTTGCATCCAGAGACTTCAAACTCTCGGCAATTTCTGGATTATCACTCATCTCTTGAGCTATCTTCTCGGCTTGTTCCTTTGACATGCCCTTCATCTGTAGGGTCTTTTTGATTAAAAATGATTTGATTGACATCCCGAATGAAAATTCTTATATTATTTTATTTTAAGAATTTTAGTTATACTAATAAATTACGATTATTTTTATGCCCCGTAATCAAGAATTTCAGACGGGACAAGTTCTATAATTATAACAAAAAAGATGGTATTATGCGAGCGAGGGAAATAGTCCTTGCGCGGGTGAATTTGGGATGGGACCCAAATGCAAGACCTTGAATATTTTGTAATCAAAATGTGAAAGGTGTACAGCTCCTGTAAGGAGCAAGCACGCAAACACCCACCAGGAGCTATTTCTCTCGCTCGTAATTTTATGAAATCAAAACCAAAAATTATAGTAATACTAGGCCAAACCTCTACTGGTAAGAGCGACTTTGCAGTACAAATGGCAAAGGAAATCAGTGGAGAGATAATCTCTGCAGACTCCCGCCAAGTGTATAAAGGCATGGATCTCGGTACAGGCAAAATTACCAAAAAGGAAATGAGGTGTGTTCCCCATCACCTACTCGATGTAGCCAACCCAAAGAAAGTCTTTACAGTAAGTGACTACAAAAAGCTTGCAGAGAAGAAAATAAAAGAAATAATAAAAAGAGGTAATGTTCCAATAATCTGCGGAGGCACAGGCTTCTATATAGATGCAATTATTTCTGGACAAGTATTCCCTGAAGTTCCACCAAATAAAAAACTCCGTGAGCAATTAATAAAAAAATCAAAAGAGGAATTATATAAAATATTAAAAAAGTTAGACAAAAACCGTGCTGAAACAATAGATCAAAATAATCCAGTCAGATTAATTCGCGCAATCGAAATTGCGCAAGCTTTAGGCACTGTACCCAAACTTGCAGACGTCGGACGTCTGCAAAAATATGAAGTTCTAAAAATTGGGCTTACTTTGCCTGATGAATTACTAAAAGAAAGGATTTATAAACGAATATTGTTACGTATAAAGAAAGGCATGATAAAGGAAGTCGAAAACCTTTACAAAAAAGGCCTTTCTTGGAAGCGCATGGAAGAACTTGGCCTAGAATATAGGTATATTAGCCAATACCTGCAAGGTAAACTTACAAAGGAAACTATGATAGATAAATTAAATATAGAGACATGGCACTATGCCAAAAGGCAAAAAACTTGGTTCAAACGCGACAAAGAAACAATTTGGCTAAATCCTTTAAACAAAAACGAGATAAAAAGTGTAGAAAAAAAGATAAAAGATTTTTTGAAATAATTATTTTTGGCTCCATACACCTATCCAAGTTACATCTTTCCTGCCATGTGGATCAGTTCATATTTTGGAATGAGTTACTTTTAATCCTTGTTTTTTACATAAATCAACAAGTTCTTTTTTATTAAAATAAGTATAAAATCTTTCATGGCCTCCGGAAAGTTTCTCTCTTACATAAGCTTCCCCTTTACCCTTTTTAACACACAAATACAAACAACCTCCGGGTTTTAAAACTTTATAAAAATTCTTTATTGCTTTTGGAACATCTTTTCTCTTTAAATGAAGTATCACTGCTTGGCCCTATACTGCGTCAAATGAATTTATAGGAAAATCTAATTTCAAAATATCCATTTCTTTAAAACTTGCCTTTGGTACTTCTTTTTTAGCAATATTTATTAAAACAGAAGACATATCAATACCAGTAACTTTAAATCCTTTTTTAATAAAATATTTTGCGTCTCTTCCACCCCCACAACCCACATCTAGGATATGAGCTCCTTTTGGTAGTAAACTTATAAAAAAATCTCTCTGTGGCGGAATAATCTTCAAGGAATCAGCTAAATACTTCTTGCCGAGAGTGTTGTATACATCTATTGTGTTTTGGTAAGAAAATTTTTGCATTTATTTTATATTCTTTTTAATCCACCATTTTTTGATAAATGGTAGTGATTGTACGGAAATTATATATCCAATACTTGGAACAAGGGCATTTAAATAGTAATTATTTGAACCAAGGAAATACAACATTTTGACTGCGATGATATAGATAATACAAGCTATAAGCACTACACGAAAATAACTTGTCTCCCAAGCCTTATCAGCCTCAACTTTCCTATTCCGCTCATTGATTGCGCCTATTTTATCTTCTAAATTTTTTATCCTTTCTTCCATAAATTAATCATTTATATAATTATCTGAAATATATTTTACAGCATCTAATAAATTGGGGGCTGTGTAAGTCGCTTGTTTAGCCTCAACGGGTACGTTCGCAGTTTTTACAAGGATTGTCTTAGTACCAGCATTTATGCCAGACATTGTATCTGATTCTCTGTCACCTACCATATAAACTTTTGCTAGATCAATATCAAATTCTTTAGCAGCTTCCAAAAGCATAGTTGGTTTTGGCTTACGACATTCACACCCATCTTTTGGACCATGAGGGCACATAAAAGTTTTGATAATTTTTATACCACTTGGGGCCAGCATCTCTAATACCTTGTTATTTATCCGATCAAAATCCTGTATATTAATTTTTCCTTCAGAAATTCCTGCTTGGTTAGTAATCAAAATAATAGCAAAACCGTGATCTGCCAAATACTTCAGAGCTTCAATACTATCAGGAAATAATTTTATCTTATCTTCTCTGTCTACCCTCTCATCTTCTGGATCAACAATTATCGTTCCGTCACGGTCTAGAAATATTATTTTATTTTCTAAATTTTTTCTTACTTCTTCCATAAATTTATTTAATCATTTAACCTTATGAACAAGAATTCACTCTCTTTTTTTGCTGTCATCTTATGCTTAATATTTGATGGCATATACACAATATCTTCAGTTTGATATTCTATTGTTGTACCATCTTCAAATTCAACTACTCCAGTACCTTTTATTACCAAGAAAAATTCATCTATATTTTCGTGCTCATGCCAATCAAAATATCCATTCGCAGCAAGAAAGCCTTTTGTCATTGCTTGCAATTGATTAGAAATAGGGTCTTCTCTAGAAAGAATTAACTTTCTTTTACCACTTCCACCATGTGCTTCCTCAACAGGTATCTCAGATAGATTTTTCCTAAACGGTTTTCTTATTTGATTATTTTTCATATGCGGGCGGTGGAGGAATCGGACCCCCACTAATTCTTTTGGAGAGAATTGTACTACCACTATACTAACCGCCCATTTATTTACTTTTTAAAAACTAAAACCGCCTTTTTGGAGGCGGTTTTAGTGTAACAAAAAATCGAACAAATTACTACTTCTTTGCCTCCTTATGTTTTGTATTTTTCTTACACCATTTGCAATACTTCTTAAGCTCGATCTTTTTAGTGACGAGTTTCTTGTTCTTGCTTGACCAGTAGTTAATGCGCTTGCAAGAACTACACGCTAATTTGAAAAGTCTATCTTGTGACATAGGGGTAGCATACTATAAATACCTATAAAATGCAAACTTTGAAATATCTTTATTTATTATGCTCTTTATTGTATTTTTGCATCTCTTCGTCAAAGAGCTTATCGAATTTTTGACTATAATCATTCCAAAGATTTTTTAATTCTTTATCTAGAATTGGTTTTTTTTCTAACAATGTAGCTTTTATAGAATTCATTTCTAATGCGTATTTATTTTGAATTTCTTTTTCTATCTTAATTTTTTTAGAAGAATATTCATTTTCTAAGCTTTCTATAGAATTTTGTAATTCACTATATTCTCTTGTATTAGAATTTTTTATACGAGAAAGAGAATTCATGATGCTGCTATCTTTTTCAAGGGTTTTTAATTCTAGTGTGGTTGCACTGTCTTTTAATGTTGAATATTTAAATACTTCATTTTCTAAAAAGTAATCCTTTAAATACTCAAAGACATCTGGGGATAATTTTTGTTTCTCTATAAGAATCTCGTCTTTACTCTCTTTTATGGAAGCAATTTCTAAGTTTCTAATATCATTTTGTCTATTTATTATTATTGGTTTTAATGCTTCATTAATTTCATTTTCTATTTTTTCATTTAAATCATCCAACTTTACTTCGAGATTATAAACTTCTTGTGCAAATGGTGTATGTTGTGCATCGAAATAAGCCTTTAATTCTTTTGCTAGCATACCCCGAACAATATTACCAACGTATTTTGCAGATGTGTCTACTTCTTTGTTTTCAACCTTTTCTTTACTATTTTTCACATCCTCATATTTAACATATGATTCCCCACCAGCCCTCTCGTAAGCTTTTTGTATTCTTTCTTGTAATTTTTCCTTACTTTTTTCTAATTCTTCTTCTTTTTTATCAAATTCAGATAATTTATCATGATAAAAACCAACTTTATCTAAATACGAATAATTACATGGTAAATTATTTTTTGATAAATAATAGTCAAAAACCATGTTTTCAAAATCATCTTTATTGTCTTTTTGGAATTGATCTAGGCTATTTACAACATCATCGCGCACCTCGATTTCTAAATTCTTTTTGTCTTTTGCAAAAGAATCTTCAATAATTTTATTTATCTTTAATTTTGCATTGATAAGGCAATAATTACCATTTAATTGGTCAAAAATAGTATCGGCTTGACTATCTATTTCATCGATACTTAGTGGCAATTTTTCTTTCTCCCAAGCTTTTTCTTGGTTTTCTGCTTCTTTAAATTGCCTTTCAACCTCTAAATAAGTTACTGTACCAGCAACAGCTAAGCCACCGATAATACCGAGTGGAATACCAAGGGCTCGATTTGTAGCTCTCCTGTCACTTAATTGTTTTTCAGGATAATAAAACTCTGCAAATGATTTTGCCGCCTCAAGACCATACATTTCAACATCTTTTTCTTCACGATTTACATAAAAAATAGCATGGGAAACATTTTTCTTTAAAGTATCGTTGCCGCGAAATTTACTGACATAATTTTCAAATTCTGTATTACCTTTAAATTTTCTTAGGTACTCCAAAAAATCTTCACCATTTAGATTATTTAGTTCTTCCATGGCATTTTTAAAGTCAGGATTTATATTATTATGCTTTTCTATTTTTTCTTGTCTTTTAGGAAACACTTTATTGAAAAGATTTTCTTTCATATATTTTTATTATTAATTAGTAAGCAAATTGTACATTATTTTACAACCCTAAGCAATAAAGAACTAAGATGTGTAGTTACTTCATAATTTATGGTTCCCATATTCCGGGCGACCTCCTCAGCTGTAATT
>JADLCZ010000027.1 GCA_020846955.1 Candidatus Nomurabacteria bacterium | reverse complement strand
TGGTTCCAAATTGACTATATATAGTACTTGCTTGCCTACCAACTTCTCATACTCGGGATAGAATTCTCGTATACCAGAAACTATCTGACGCAATTTTGGTATTTTTACCTTTTCTTCGCCTTCTTCCCCCACTTCTTCTGTCTCTCCGAAATCAATCATGCATTTCAGTAACTTATCAGTTTCTGGAACAGGGGTAACCTCACGTATTGTCCCCACTCGCATATCCATTTTTTTAAATTCTTCGTAACTTACGTAATCCATATGGCATATTATACCACAGAGATTGAACTGTACATTACTATAACACTTTTAGACGGCCGTCAGAATTTGTTATCCTTTTATACCACCTCTTGCTGGTAGCACTTTTCACAATAAATTATTTCTGGCCTGTCTGGGCTATATGAAGTTTCGAATTCTACTTGGCATTTACCTGCATGCACGTGGTTAACTTTTTCGCACATACATGAACGATGCCAGAGTCTGATTGGATTTTGTTTTCTGATTCTTTCCATATGACGACAGTTTGGGCAAAATCTTGGTAATGGGATATTCATTTGTTTGTAGAAGGCAAATTCTGAAGTAAGAATTTTGAATGCTTTTGTGCAGTTATCATTGAACGCCTCATTCTGCGCACAACCAATAATATCATTTACAATAGAATCTGGAACATCGGCAATTGAGTCAGGTAAATTTTGTACTGTATAGCGCACTTCGTAATGTTGATCCTCCCTGTCTCGCCATCGATAACCCTGTTTCAGAGCTTCCTCTTTTGTAAGAGGAAAAAGTTCTTGTGCTTTGGTTTCATTATATGCAAATGGTTGGAGCTCGCTCGGCCAGAAGTCACCAAAGGTGTATGTACGCCCCATCTTATCACTATAAGGCATATTTTTCATCTGCTCAATAATTTTAGGTACTAAACTTTCATATTCTTCTTTTGTATACTGCTTATTAAAAATACAGTGGGATTTTTTCTTCAAACCAATACAGCCAAATATATCATTACAGTTGTGACAATCTTCAGAATAGAAGGAGTTACGGTCAAAAAGCGTTCTGACGCCAACGATTTGATTTGAGCCCCCAAAAGAACTGCAGATTTCATTGAGCATTTCCCCACCTTTACCAACATACGAGCAATCATATGTATCTTTTTGTTCTGAAAGAAAAAAAGTATATTTAACGTTTTCAAGCCCCCGCCCAAAAAAAAGACTGGAGCGCATTCTTACAATCAGATAAATTTTCTCCAGTGCAATCAACTGTACTTCTAAAACGGGCAAATTTGTACGGGACAGTCAGTGCGAACCCTTGAGATGCTTTTTTGGCTTCTTCAAATCTAGTGTGAATCCCAAGATTGAGTACTTTTATTTTTTCTTCATATTCAGATTTTGAATATTGCTCATTAAAGATACAGTGCTGTTTGTTACGCAGCCCCACACATCCTATGCAAGATACACATCCTCGGCAATCTGTGCAGAAAACAAGATCACTTGAATCTTCACACCCAAAACAGTTGCGTAATTTTGAACTTCGTGAGCATTGCACGGATTCATAACAAAGTTCAAGATGGCTTGAAGTAAGAATATCAATAGATTCATTTGTGTTATTAACTTGGGATGCATATGAGACATGTTCGTTATCCCAACCACCCATAACAAGATAACAATCTTTATAATTAAATCCAAAGTTTGCATACTCACTATTAACAAAATTGGCTTGATATAATGCCTCGTGTGGTACCGTTTTCTTGAATGCTAAATATTGTTCAAAGAAATTTTTTGAGAAATCATAATCTACTCCATATGATTGGGGGTCCCAGCCGTCACCCCACCAGCATTCTGGACAATACACGATGCATGGCTCATCTTTTGAATATACAGCGAGTATTTTTTTCTTACACATGACACATGCACGCCGGTAAAGAGAACGATCGTTGCGTGAAGCAAACCTGCGTTGCAATCGACATTCAGGACACCATGTAGGCGCTGGCACACCTATTTTTGCGTAAAAAGAAAAATCGTCTGGCTCAATAACGAAGTCGATTTTACAATTTTGGCATTGTTTTGTTTCATTTTGCATACTATTTTTTCTGCCTAAAGTAGTCTATTGATACTACCACTATATACACTGATTGCAATATCATAAAAATAGCGTCTTTTAAATATATACTATATATAAGCAACCCTACCCCGCCAAAGAATGATAAGCTATCACGAGTTTTGCGGTTCTTTACAATCATTGCAATACAAATAAAGATAAGACCAATTATACCAATTAATTTATATGTATTTATCATAATGTAATTATTATCTAAAAAGTTCTGAGTGGCTACCCACATCTTCAAGAAAAAGAATGTAAAGTGACTTCTCTATTTTATAAACTAAAAGTAAATTTGGTTTTATATGACATTCCCTATAGCCAAGGTATTCCCCTTTCAAAAAATGATCTTTGTATTTTTCTGGAAGATTTTCTCCTTTTGCAAGAATTTTCACGACTTTTTCTAAATCTTCACGAAAAATTATGCCACTCTTTCTTAATTTTTTATAAGACTTATTAAATCGATTAGAGGGGAAAACTTTGTACATAAATAATATTATATACCCTTTTCCAAATCATCAAACATTTTTTTTGTGGAAGTGTACCCTTTGCCATTTTTAATAGTTTCTGCCAATTCCCTGTCCCAACGGGCACGGATACGAGAGGCATTCTTTGTGGGCACAAAGGGTATACCCTGCTCTTCTACCACTTGGTTTAAAAACATCTTTATTCCAGAAGAAAGATCCAAACCCAAAGATTCCAATGTCTTTTGAGCCTTATTTTTAGCACTTTTTTCAATTCTCACATTTATTACTGTATTCATAATTTAAGTATATACTTTATACACACATTGTCAATACAGACTAAATAACTTCTTGCTGATAACATTTCTCACAATAAAT
>JADLCZ010000026.1 GCA_020846955.1 Candidatus Nomurabacteria bacterium | reverse complement strand
GCCGAAGGTGCATCCAAGCTCCTCTCGATCAAACTCGAAGATGCGAGTGCTTACGCAAAATAAACGAGCATGCTCTCCAAAAAGCCCTTGTATATCAAGGGTTTTTTACTTGACAAATAGGCACATATTGTGCTATAATACTGGGGTATGAAACTATCTCACATTATGTCGCATGGAGCGATATACGTTTGTGAATAGGCAAGTAATACTGCAAACCCCGGCAGACTGGGTAATGAAAAATGTTGTTCTTTAACAAAAAATTGCTCGCCATGACGATAGTCATAGGCTTGAGCCACGCCGTAGCGCACGCGTACGGACAAGTTTTCGCTCAACCTGTAGTTGAATCAAATGTGGTTCACTCTCCTGTTCAGCAACCAGTGTATTACCAACCTTCTTTTGTTTTTCTGAAAGAAAGGATGACGGAAGTAAAACCAGGCGACAATGCTTGGGACATTGCCTCTGAAATTTTTTATGACGGGTACAAATGGCGGGATTTGGTAGAACAAAATCCATTCCTAAAACAGCCTGGCAGAGTGTACTACTCTCCAGAAAAAAATTGGTATTATTGCATGATGAAGCCAGGTGAAAACTTGGTTACCTATGAGCAATTCACACCAACAGTAGAATCTGTTTTACAGGAAAAGGACACGGTTGGTGTAACTAAGGATGTAGCTTCAGTTCCTCCCGTACCACTTGAGTATGGAAATGCAGACACAATTGCATTGTGGGTTATTGCTTCACTTATTGGTTTAATTATTCTTTTGTATCTTATTTCAAGGTTCAGAAGGGAAAAAAGGGAGAGGGAAGCTAATCCTGTTACTTCAGGTGCACCACAAGTTGTCGGTGGAGTGGAAGAAGCAAATGCTACACAGAGAATTATGAACATTGCAGAGGCAAGAGGTATGACCCCACTAAGAGTGACAAACATTCAAAGAGGAAGATTATTCGGTCGCGGTAATGTATCGTATGCTGATGTGCCATCGGGTTTAACCAAAAGGTTTACTGGTGAAGTAGGTTACAGGGGTATTATCCTCCGTACAGACGGAACCCAGGAAACCATCTACTTCCTTCAGGGATGTGGAAATGATGCGCAGGAAAGATTCTTCACTAACATTCGGTTTGTTGCTGATGAAATTCAACCTGAAGCATTTAGGAGCCACAATGAGGAACATCGTGTTCCAATTGAAGTTTCCGCTGTAGAGCAAAAAGCCAGCACTTCCGAGCCAGCGCCAAAGCCATTCAATTGGCAAGAGGAGTATCTGAAGATTGTGAAGAAGGCGGTTGATAGTGATAAGAAGATTTATTTCGAAGTCACTATAGGTTCAAACAAAGTTAGGTTTGATTCCACAGGAGGCTCTAAAGCTTCTTCAGCTAAGTAACAGCGAACAACAAAAAAACACAAACCCGGAGAATTTATTTCTTCCGGGTTTGTTTTATTTTGTGATATTTTTTGGGTCTAGGAATGTGTAGCCTTTTTTCTCAATTTCAGTTAAAAGGTCGTCGAGGGAATTTGTGTCCCATTCGTGTTCGTGCATTAGGATTATTTCTCCATCATGCAAAGTTTTCATTACATTATTTACAAATACCTTTTTATCGCGCGCCGACTTCTCCCAATCTTTTGTGGAGCCTGACCAATTCATTGATATCATGTTTTCTTTCTTTAAATGAGCACGAGAAAATTCACTACTGATTCCAAATGGTGAGCGGAAGAACTTCGGCTTATTACCTGTAATGTCGGCAATCAATTTTGTGTTACTTTCAATTTCTTTTAGAGCTACATTTTCTTTTATTTTATTTAAATTCTGATGGCTCCATGTGTGGTTGCCGATTGCGTGACCCGCATCAAATTCCTTCTTGATTACACCCTTATAATCTTTGTCGTGCATACCATTGATAAAGAAAATTGCTTTTACATTATGCTTTGCCAATATCACCAATAAATTCTCGGATTGATTACTTGGGCCGTCGTCTATTGTTAGTAATACTACTTTTTTATTACCATCTTTATCTATTGGTACTACATTATAATATTTGTCTACTTTATAGCCCTCGATCGGATTTGTATTTGTAGTATTTTCTACAACTTTTTCGACTTTTTGTGTATCAGTTTTGACAACCGATGCGACAGCGTCCATGGGGTAGGAATCATCCTTTTTATTTTTAAATATTATAAAGACAATTACTACGATAATTAGTATTACAAATATAATATAGAATTTTTTGGATTTTTTAGATAAAGACATAGTCGATTATTTTTTTATTCATATCGGCATTTTTGACTTGGATTCGGACTTTGTCGCCAAGTGTGTATTTCTTGCCTGTCTTCTTGCCTTTTATGGTCATGGTTCTTTTATCAAATGTGTAGTAATCATCACCGAGTTCGCGCATACGGATCATACCTTCACATTTTGTAGTTTTTTCTTCTACATATAGGCCCCATTCGCTCATGCCTGTAATAATACCTTCAAATTTCTCACCAATACGACTTGCCATATATTCAACTTGTTTGTATTTGATACTTGCACGTTCTGCCTCTGCAGCTTCCTTCTCGCGGTTGGATGCTTCGATACTCATTGCTTCGTATTCATAAAATCTTTCTTTTGGTACGACATGATCAGCAAGGAATTCCGCAAGTAAGCGATGGATGATGACATCTGGGTAGCGACGGATAGGTGATGTGAAGTGTGTGTAGTATTTGAATGCGAGTCCATAGTGCCCGATATTTTTGGTCGTGTATATTGCTTTGGCCATTGTTCGGATGATTGCAGTGTGGACAGTATCACGTAGGGGACTTGTCTCGAGCTTGAGCACGAGTTGATTGATTTCTTCACTTGGGATAATTCCGTCTTTTAATTTTAATGTATAGCCGAGGCGCTTGAGGAAGAAATATAAGTCCTTCATCTTTTCTTTGTTTGGAGTGTCGTGCACACGGTACAATACGAGTGGGTGCATATTCTTTTTATTAGTAGACATAAATTCGGCAACACGGCGATTGGCGAGTAGCATAAATTCCTCGATTAGTTTGTGTGTGTCGCCACGTTTCTTGACATACACACTAACAGGCACGCCGAGTTCGTTTAATTTGAATTTGACTTCATC
>JADLCZ010000025.1 GCA_020846955.1 Candidatus Nomurabacteria bacterium | reverse complement strand
ACTAAATTGGGATTAATGGTATTGAGGATTGTGTATGCGCCAAGTGCCAGCAGTAGACCCATTATGGCTGCCATTATATGGCTCTTGGCTTCTGTCTTGCCAAAGACTGATTCATCTCCCATATACTGTACACCATAGATCACAATCATAATTACAGCGAGCGCTCCGCATAAGCCAATCGCAATAAGTAGAATAGTATTCAAATAGTCCCCAACTTTTGTAGTACCATCAATTTTTGTTGTATCACCGATAGGAGCAAGAAGTGTGTAGTCCTCTTTGAAGATTTTCTGTGTCTGGTTCTGATTTATAACTACTGCACTTGTCCATGTGGCTAACTTGCTGTTATATTCCGCACTACCCTTTTGTAGACAGAGAGCTGAATTTAAATATGTTTTCTCTGGATCTACTGAGATAGATTTTACTTGTTTTAAATCATCTTCACACAAAGTTTTTGTAGTGAAATCTTTTGATTTGCTAAAATAACCAAAATACATCCATGCCTCCGTTGAGGCTTTTTGCCCCAAGGTAAAATGACCAATTCCTTTAGAATTTTTTCCACTTTTCAAACTCACATCATATTCTCCTGGGGTTGTAACTTTTGAAATATCTAACACAAAAGAAACCACTACCGCTGGGTCTACTACTGGAACAGTTTTCTCTTCGTGTGCTAAGCAGATTCCACCGGGCTTCAAGAATGAATCTTTGTACCCGACACATACACTTAGAGGTGAATCTTCTGCTACGACATTTACTGTGACAGTTTTGCTATCTCCTGCAACAACAATACTGCTAATTTTTGAATCGGCGTAAGTAAGATTAGCCACTCCTGTAAAAATAAATAGTATTAAAATAAAAAATATTTTTTTCATATTATAAATTTATTTTTATGCTATTTGTAACTGACTGGAAGAGTTTGGTAATACTCTCTACTGTTAATGCAATTGTTGCGTATCCCCCACGCGATGCTGGCCTGATAGTCAGCTCTGTACGTCTACTTGGAGTTTCAATTTGTTCATTATTTATTTTCCAATTATAAGCTAGATCATTGCTATTACGATTCATATAGTAGGGCTCAGCGACTATTGTCATCTCGTCTTCGGCCATAGTTGTACTACCTTGCAATGCTTCATCATAAAGCACACCATTGATTGGCGACTTTTGGTAAAAAAGTAATTTAGGGTTTTCAATATTTATGTCTAGTGTGCCTGTGGCATTGTATAGATTATTAATCATAGAGGCGGATAGTTCTACGTGTTCTGTGTTTTTTAATACATTGTTTTCAAATGTAAAAGAATCTTTACCATACCCCGAAGCATTTTGAGCAGCACTGTCGTTGAGCTTCCATGTGTAGATCATATTTTTTTTGTTTGCCTTTTCTATATTCACAGTATTTGGGAATGCTACAACTTTGATCACACTTTGTTGAGTCGGCAAGGCCTTGCCTTTATAGAATGATGGCGTGTATGAATCCACAGCTTGCCAAAGCATTTCTATCTCGGAGGGAACTACAGCTATTTGGCGTGTAATAATTATACCATTGTCTGGTAGTATGTTGAGGTTGATAACAGTAGCAGAATTTGGACCACCAGTCTTAAATGTGTAGGATGTCCTACCTATACCAGAAAGGACTGTTTGATTGTTGATCTTCCAGTCTATGCTTGCACGATTGAGATCTGTGGCATAGCTTGCCAATTTGACTGTTACATCGGTATAGGGCTCTGGGTTATTGGGTATCATCTCAATGTTTATATCCCCGCTAACAACCTTTGTTTCGGCATATATAAACTTTGGGGTATAAATAAAAATCCCAACAATTATTAAAAATCCTAGAATAATAGAGCCATATCTCATGTTTTTATTATACTATAAATATAAGAAATTAGTATAAGTATAATGTGGAATGCAACTAAATATCTAGACGGGTTTTTCATAATTCGTAATTACCAATTCGTAATTACCCTATTTATCTCCCTGGAGCATCTCATCCTTAGCTTTTTTAATAGCCAGGATTTGTGATGGGTCGGACGTGATAATTTGGTCCTCGGTATACGAGGCAATAGTTTTGATAGCCACGTGCTTGAGCCCTGCAAAGAATATTCCCTCCCCCACATTTGCTTCGAGGAGTAAGTACTTCTCTTCATCTGTCAGATTAAATGTCTTTTGCAAAAGGTCGACAGTAGATGGTGATTGCTTGAGCAACATTTGTAGGGATGAGTTGGTCACAATAGGCACACCATAAGGGCTACGCATAAAGTCACCGACATCTTGGGTAATAGTAGCAAGGCCGAGATAATATTTACGCCCACGCTTAGCGATTGAGTAGAGGAACGAAGCTGTGTCTTCGGATTTCATCATCCACCATGCCTCATCGACGACGAGCAATCTTTTCTTGATATTTTTACGTATTGAATTCCATATATAGTGTGTGACTATATACATAGCTACAGGCTTGAGCTCGTCCTCCATGTCTCGTACACTAAATACTACGAATTTGCGATTGATATCGATATTTGATGGACGGTTGAGGAATGATGCCCAAGACCCACGAGTAAACTTAGTTAGTCTTTGTAGTACAGAATCACTACCTTCCATCCCAGCAAGCACCATTTCGAAGTCGGATAGTAGTGGTGGCTCAATGTTGGAGAAGTCGGAATCAGCGGTGATATCCTTGAGTGCATAAGTTTCCGTAATAGCACGGTCTATAATAGAATCTTCTCCTGGAGTAAGTCCCCCAAGCATAATACGGAAGAGCCCTACGAGATTGATAGTATTGGATCGCAAGACATCAGCTCCCGTCTCATCAGCACTCGGTATTGGTAAGTCAAAAGGGTTGATATGGTGGTCACTTGATAGTGATATGTTGAAGTACCTACCCCCTAGTGCTTCGGCGAGGAATTCATATTCACTCTCCGGGTCTATCACAATCACCTCTGTGTCGAACATCAGCGTACGAATAATTTCAAGTTTAGTAGCATATGATTTACCAGCACCAGATGTGGCAAATATAATAGAGTTGTAGTTTGGCAGGCTGAATCGGTCAAAGATTACCAAGCTTGAGTTATGGCGGTTGACCCCATAGAGTATGCCTTTGTCAGAAGTTAGGTCAAAAGAGACAAATGGGAATAGGCTCGATAATGGTTCGGTATTTAATTTCTGGTGTATTGAGAGCACATCTGTCCCTGTAGGGATAACTGTTTTAAATGCCTCAGCTTGTTGAAAGAGTGCAGGCTTGAGATAGATCAATTTTGATTCCAATAGTGATTTGATCTCATTTTCCACTTTGAATAAATCATTTTCTGTATCTGCATAAATAGTAATATATAGTCCAACTTCAAACATTTTCTCTTGAGCTTGCATAAGGCTATCTCGCAACCCCTCTAGGTCATTGTAGGCAGTGTCGAGCATTGGATCACGGACAAGGCCTTTTGATTCACGAATCGATATCTGGCTTTGGACCTCGGCAACTTTGTTCTGAAAAGAACGCAGGATCTCACTTGTTTCGATTGGGTGTATAAAAATAGAAACATCAAAAATTTTGTCGAGATTAATAATTGGAGAGAACCAATTGTCTGTTAGGTATCTTGGGTAGGATATTACAAAGAAAGTACGAGCGATTTTGTCACCAAGATTCAGAGATTTGGGCGTAATTTCGAGGGCTGATGGCGCGATAATATCCTCAAGCTCAAGTTTGGCTGCACGATAGATTTCGTCTGGAAGTACTGGCAAGACTGCCCTCTCTTCGTGGCTCATACCTGTTTTTTTATTTCCAAATAAATTTGATAGTAATGACATATGATTTTTTATTTCCTTATACTTACCCCTTATACTATTTACTCCAGTTTTACCCCTTGGCTGATATCACCAGGGTTAAATGTTTTATAAAATAACTCAATAATTTCTTCAGTTCCTAGTTGTGAACTACGAACCCCAAATCTATTCAAACCATCGGCAATCACCGAGATTCTCTGGTCAAGCTGGGAGCGCTTCTCTTCGAAGTTGGCATCCACTTTACTCTTTGTGCTCTGGCGCTCTTTTTTATTACCGACAATTTTTTCGATGAAACTTTCTTTGCCCGATATTCCCTCCGAGCTGTAAGGTATAACTACAAAAAAGCTTTTTGTCATTATATTTACTTCTTCTGTAAAAGAGCGGATAAATTCTATATACTCTTTTGTCTGAATCTTTATCAGTGGTTCGGTCTGCTCTTTCATACGACCCTCAAGTGATAGTAGGTATGGGCGAATATCAAGCCTACGAGATTGCACAACAATCTGAGTCGAGAAGTCTAGGCTGTTGAGGAATGATTGGAATTCCCCAATTGTAGCCTTCTGTTCATCGGTAGATTTGAGTGACAAGTTTATAGAGCTTGCCACAAGCACTGCCCTTAATCCCCCATCTTTTAAGATGATGATCCCATCGCGGACTTCTTTGATAGGTACAAATTCTTGAGATCGTTGAGCATTGAGTGGCATATAATTTATTTTAACATGTTTTATCGATTATTATTATTTTTATTATCTAAAATGTCCAAACTCCATGCTAGATCCTTGAGCTTGCTGTCTGTAAGAGTAGGTATAACTTGGGCTTGCACAGCCTCCACTTTCTTTTCTTCTTTTTTGTGTAATTTCTGTTTCCAGATATACAATTTACTTTTTGCTGCATATACAATACTTGCTTGTAGGTAGTATATGAAATTCTGCCCATTGATTTTATAAAATGTTAAAAGGAGTGCAAGTCCTACGGAGACAAGTATAATAGGGATAGCAAAATAGATAGGGAGTGTCTTGTATGCGATAAATGCCATACCGCCACCACCAGCCATATACGCAAATTGCTTAAAACTAAAAGGACCAAATAATTTGTCTTCTACATCTATAAATTGTGGTACTTTAAACTGCATTTATTTATTATATCACTAAAATTTCCATACCGGAGATGAAAGATGCCCCCATTCCCGGTATGGAAATTTAAAATTATTCTACAGGTTCCCTGTAGGGGTCTTTCGTACTTTGGTCAGTTGCCCCTTGGACAGTTACTACAGGCTTAGACAAAGTCTCTTTTATTATATTATTTTTTACAGGTTCATCTTCTTTGTTTTCATTTGGGATTGATACATGAGGTTTAATAAGTGTGTTGATTGTTGGAGTTGGATTCTCTATGCCGTCTAGAATATTCTTTTCAACATTTGTATTTACTTCCATAGGAGGAAGTGGCACAATAATTTCATCCTCTACTATATTTACACCGCCCTTTTTCATTAGTGTTTCTTCTTTTGCAATCACATTTTCTGTTGTTGGAATACTTGCTGGTACTGTCGTTTCTGCATCATTTATCATTTCTATTCCAGAATCGGTAAATACTTTATTTCCAGGGGTTGTGTCAGCAAATCCCATACCGGGTATGGGGGCATCTTTCATACCCGGTATGGGATTTGCCATAGGCGCAGTTTGAGTATCTAATATTGGCTTTGGCATAGAAGTATCCAATGTTGCAAAAGCTGGGGTTACAAGAGTTGGTTTGATAATTGGAGGGGCTTTAATTATTGGAGTCTCTTGAACAGGCATTTTGTATGGTGGTAACGGTATGGTCGGATCAGCTTTTATTGCAGCTCTAATTTCCCCACCAGTTTCTACATGGTTTTTTAGTATCTCACGAATATTTTTCAAAATTCTTTCATTTATTGCATTAGACAATTCTGTGGCCTTTTCACTTGTTAATTGCAAATCTGCCTCAAGCATTCCCTGATATTTGTCTGGGTGCTCTATACCGAGGAGAATTTTGTTTGTAGCTTTCTCAAGTTTGTCCATTTGGTCGATAGACAATTTCTGTTCATTGGCTATTATGTACAATTCTTTTTGGTAATTTGAATTTGCAATTGCGTCCTTGACCTCAGTTGGCAATTTATCGAACCTCTCATCGAGCTTCATTCCCCCACCATACTCCTTCTCAGCAACATCCATTGTGTTTTGTGTGTAAGTTGCAGAAAGTTTTTCACGCCATTTGTTGAGTATGCCGAGATTGATATCAGCCATGAGTTTGTCTTGTGTATCTTTTGCCAAGGATAAATCTGCTTGTAGGAAACTGACATATTCATCCGGATGAATAATTCCAAGGAGTAGTAGAGTCGTCTCGGTACCGAGAGACTGCACTTGGTTAGGAGTCATACTGTACTTGGTACTCAAATTCTCGAGAGTCTTCATCCATTCCATACTCGCAAACATTGTCTGCATATCTAGAGGCAACTTCTCATAATACTCCGCTATTTTTTGTTGTAATTGTTCTGGGTTCATATATTTATTATATCACTAATTTGTTTATTTTAATCATAAATCATTGATTATTTTGTTTAAATTCCCGTATGTTACCAAGTTGGTTCTTATCTCTTTGTATTTATTTGCAAAAATTCTAAAACTCTTGGAAATTTTACCACCAGATTTCGCTTCAATTGCCCCAACAATTTTGTTGTCTTTGTATACAACAAAATCCATTTCATTTTTTCTTTTATCACGCCAGTATTTGAAATTAAATTCTTTTTTAATAAGTTCCATTGCCACCACTTGTTCCAGTTTTTTACCGTCACTAACTTCAAAAGAAAGAATAAAATTTAAAAATCCACTGTCAAAAAAATATATCTTGGGCTGCTTTACTATTTCTAGTAATTTATTTGTATAAAATGGCAAAGATAAATACGTTATAAATGTTTTATTCATAAATTCCATATATTTTCGGATATCTCTTTCTTTTAAATCACAAGTATTTGCAATTTTCGCATAATTGATAGTAGAACCAACACTTTGTGCCATATATACCAACAGTTTTTGTATTCTATATTCATCGACTAACCCCAAAATATCTTTTACTTCTCTTAGAAAATAAGTATTGTATATGTTTTTGAGCACCAACTTCCTTTCATCGTCATCTTTTGCTATAGCCACACGAGGGTAACCCCCAAATTTTGCATAGTAGTCGAAAATTTCCTCCTCTTTTAAGTGCGGAAAGACTGTCTGCAATTCATCTTTATCAAATGGCCAGAAATTTATAGCGATTACTCTGCCGACCAAGAATTTTAAAGAATGGATTGTGAGATCAATTGCTGAGGATCCGGAAATTATTATTTTCGTATTAGGGTTTGTATCAAAAATAAACTTTAGATTTTTCCCTCCGTCTTTGGCGTATTGAAATTCATCTATACACACAAGCTTGTTCGTAATAATAAATTTATCGACAAATTTTTTTATATCATTGTTGAACAAAGCCAGGATATCTCGGTCTTCAAAAGATATAAACAATCCTTTTCGTTCATCTATGAGATGTTTTAGGTATGTTGTTTTACCAGCTTGCCGAGGGCCGATAACCGCTAAAATTTCAGGATATTTTAGATATTCTTGTATTTTGGTATCAATTTTTCGCTTGATATAGATAGGTTTTTTATACATATATACTATTTTTACATATTTTGTAGAAAAAGTAAATAAATTTAAAGAGTCTTCATCCACTCCATACTCGCAAACATTGTCTGCATATCAGCAGGCAACTTGGCATAATACTCCGCTATTTTTTGTTGTAATTCTTGTGGATTCATTTTGTTTTTTAAAGCTATTGATAATAACCCCCATTTTTTAAAATTACTTGAATTTCATGACTTAAATTTTTTAAGAAATCACCTTGCTGGGAAGCGTGATTTACTCTTACTGTTTCCTTCAACATAGAACGTATATTTTTTGCAATACCATCTAATGATTTGTAGTTGAATTCGATTTCTTCAGCATCTTCTTTGTTGAAATTTGATGCCAGAAGGTTCTTGATGTCTTTAAAAATCTTTTCATCAATATCTGCTACTATCTTGATCATGTTTTCTGTGGGAAGCTTTATATCATCTTCCAATTCTCTATTGTAATCTTCAGGGTGTATACTTCCAATCAAAACAAGCGTAGTGTTTAGTTCTAGCTCCCTCGTTTGTTCAAGAGACAAATTATATTTTTTGCTTATATCGTACAGATTCTTTTCATAATCGGGAGACAATATTACCTTTTGTATCTCAGGTTGTAAATTATCGAATCGCTCGGCTATTGATTTTTTGATTTCTTCTTGGTCCATATATTTTTATTTAATTAATGCCCATGTTTTCCTCCACCTCCAGCACCATCATCATGGTGTTCGGTAGTGTGTTCTGTATGTGCTCCGGCAGGTTTACCTCCTCCAGCTGCTGGTTCTTTATACCGGTCTTCAGTTTTTTCTACATGATTGTGCCCACTACCAATCTTAATGTTTGTAGTACCGCTGTATTTAAACACAGATTCTCTAACTCCTCCAATCAATCCCCCAGTAAATGCCCCTACTCCCATAAGTAATGGTCCCCCAAGTATACCAGCTGTCCCTCCAATAGCTGCTCCTTTTGCCATTCCTTCTAGGAACTCTTTCATCATTTGTTTACCAACTTTTGCTCCTGAAGTTTTGCCAAATCTCATAAACTGTTTAATGTTCCCTTGGGTATCCCGTTTTGTTTCAAATGTTCGCTTGCGTATTTTCGTAATTCTTCCTCGCTCGTCTCTTTCAACGGTATATTTGTCTTCATGTTGTAGCTTTCCTGATTGTTTTCTCTTATATTCATAGTATTCTTTCTCTCGTCCAGTTTTAACACGTTCCTGGTCTTTGGTAAGATCTTTTATAATATCTTGTTGTTGTCGGATCGCTGCCGCATTTATAGCTGCATCATTCGCATTTGTGGGCTTTTTTGCTCGAAGAGTTTTTAATTTATCCTCTGCATCATGTATTTCATCGCCGATTTCTTCATATTTATGATGATCATATCCAAGGGTCTTTGCAAATTTCTCTTCCTTTTCAATTTTGCGAGCCTGAGAACCAGCATATCCACCTAATCCTTTCTTTGTATCGAGTCCAGCATAATCAGTATATTTATTCAGATTTAGTCCTACTCCAGCCGAAAGAGCATTCCCAATCCCTGTTTGACGCAAATCGAAGCTCCCCTTTGATCCAGCGTTTGTTGTTTTTTTTGCGGCGATTGCGGCTTTCTGACGAAATGCAGTAAACAAATTTTTATTTTTGAGCTCTTTCCCATCTGCAGTTTTTCCGGCTGCAAGATTATTTAATCTATCACTATTGCCGAATTTATTAGCAAGCCTTCCCACTGTTGCTCTGGAGGTGAGTGCAGCAACCCCAATACCAGCCCCCAATACCGCTCCTCCAACTGCCATTACGCCATTTGTAACCATCTGGCCCATTTCGCCGGAGTATTCCTTTGCTAATTTCTTTGCCACCATAAGGAGCATCATTATAAATATGAATGGGATCATTACAGAGAGTACCCAGTTTGGCCCGCTTTGCTCGGTGATGAGTCCTGCAAATCCTTTTTGCAAGAACATCAATATCAAATACATAAAGAACATAAATATAGGCGCCACGAAGCATAATCCCATAGTATCGGGCCACCATTTTTTCCACCCCACCATCTTGATATTTTGCATCTGAGGTACCGTGTAGCTAAAGAATGCAAGCGGTGCGAAAATGAGTGCAAACCAGAGCCCTATAACTCGCGCGATAAATATAAGCCCGACAGATAGGAATACAATAAGTCCGACAATGTTTACAGCACTTGCCATAAGTACAATTAGGAAGAATGTACCTATCTCCACTCTGTCCCCAGTAGCTTTTGTACCACTACTAAAGTTGTCTTCAGTTACTTGGACATTTGATGAATGAAGAATAAGTTTCTGAGGATCAACTTTGTCCACTAAGGCAGCCGATATTGGTAGCTCACCGAGCTCTGTTGATTGAGTCTTGTTTATCCCTGATCGTATCGTGCCCGAGTCTGTGCTTATGTTAATTGCCTTCGAGCTATAAAACAACCGAGCCAGAATATTGGATGTATCTATAAGGACTTGTCCCGCAAAAAGACTGAAGTTAATAAGTAGACCAATTAAAATAACATTGATAATTATTTCTTTCGCTTTTATACTATGAATACTAAGTATCATCCCAAATGCAGCATAGATAAGGACAAAGATAAAGAATAAATTACAAGTATCTCGGATTATTCCCCAGCCTTCTGTTACAAAAGTTGAGCGATAAGAACTATCAGATACAGAATAAGCAAATGTCCAGTCAAAGAATTTACCAGCAAGCCCAAAAATGTAGGATGTAGTTTTAAAAACAGCAAAATAGAACAGCTGGCCCATACAACCAAGAAATGAGCCTTCGCCAGGACCATACCCATTTAATAAATGACAAGCCGGAAGGAAACCTTCTTCTTTAACATTAGTAACCGTAGTACCAACTTGTGTTGTTGCAGACCCGTATTTAAGAGTATCAAAATCGAAACTTAGAAATTTATATTTATATTTTTCTTCATCACCTTTTTTTTGAGTAACTCTTAAGTATGCTACATATTTGTTTTCTGGGACAAGATTAGAAATTACCATTTTTCCCTCATCTGTTTTGTCCGTTCTCTTTAGGAAGGATTTAAAATCAAAATCCGCTGTTTCTATCCCAGTGTTTTTATTTTTTAACTTCAACACTACGGTTTCCGAAAGCTTTTCCCCATCAGCTGTTGCTGTATCAACTTCTGGCCATTCGATTTTCAAAGAGAAATGAGCTTCATTACCATTTACTATTTCGGCGAGAGTCCACTCAATCACTAGGCCGTTATCATTTGTAGAGGCACCCCAACTATTAAAAGCTAATGCTTTGTTTTGCTCTACACTCACCCCTCTACTTTTGTCTACAAGTACACTAAATGGCGCAAAGATATTCGCAAGGATTACGAGTATTAGAATGTAAGGCAGAAACTTTTTCACTTTATTTATTATAGCATTTCAAATTTAGTCTTACTATAGAACAGTATCATTACTGATAAATTTCCCAGAAGTTTTCCTTGCAAATTACAGTAACAGGCAAATCCGACATTTTTTTAAAGGAGTTAGGGGTTTTCTTCTTTTTTGCCTTATTGGGTGACCATGTGAATTCAAAAACTTTTTCAAAACCTATAGTTTTGTCTACTAAGTCTATTTCGCTATTTGTGTCATTTCTCCAAAAGAATAAATTTGGAATTCTACCATTATTTGTATGGAATTTAATTCTTTCCATTATGCACATACTTTCAAACAGTCTGCCAATATGAGCTTCTAAATTGAGGTTCTCACCCCAAAAAGTATTACTAAGCCCAACATCCGTGATGAAATATTTTTTTTGCTTTCTAATACTAAGAAGCGGATTGTTGTGAAAGCCAGAGAGCTTTATAATCAGATGTGCTTGTTCGAGTAGTGTGATATAACTTTCTACCGTCGGTTGTGTGCCATCTGTATTTTGAGCAATGGTAGATATTGGAAGTTCCCGACCTTCGCTATGAGCAATATTCCTAAGAATTTTTTCAAGTAATTCTGGTTTTCTTATGCCACCGTATGCTAGCAAATCTTTATAAAGAAAACCACCAGTAATAAGAGAAATATTTTTTTTTGCTAACTCAGGGTTTATGACTACAGCTGGATACAAACCGTAGGTCAAAAATCTTTCTAAAGAAAGCATAACATCTGCCCTATTAGTATTTAATTCTAATTCTTGTAAAGAAAATGAATAAAGCGAAAATTCAAATGCTCTACCAGTAAGAGGCTCAGTTATTTTGTTTGCTAAGTCAAAAGAGGATGAACCCGTAGCTATCACTTGGAGTTTTGGATAATTATCTACAAGTAGTTTAATAGTAAGGCCGATATTTTCAACAAGTTGAGCCTCATCAATTACAACAATATCTACATCACCTATATATGATCTTAATTCAATAGAACTTTTACCAGACAAAGCATTTCTGTTTTGTGGCTCGTCGCAGGATAAAAAACTTACCCTTTTGCCAGGTAATTTAGAAATTAGAGACTTTAAAAGTGTAGTCTTACCAACTTGCCTAGGTCCGTAAACAATTATTGCCTTTCCAAGAAATAGGTGTTCCTTTAGTTTGTTTTCTAAAATCCTAGTATACATAGATTATTTATATCATACTTTAAAAAATACAGCAAATTTTTAAAGTATATTTTAATTTTACTACATTGAGTCAGATATTTCTACCAAACCCCCCAACTTTTTTCACTATCTTCATATAACCACCTAATCTGATTTTTCACTTTTGGTGGTTTAGGATTATAAATTAGTCTAGTTTTTCCTTCTCCACCATCTGACTTTTTAGCATCAGTCATATCTATCGCAAAAGTATGTGTGCCATTAATAAGTTGTTTATAATAACTTGTTGAGCGGGGGTCTATCCAAGATTGCATTACATATGTTGGCATTTCTTCAAAAGGATATTTCATTTTTGAAGAATCAAAATACGGATTTCTTACTCGTTCTCTACGACCTTTATGCACCATACTTATTAAGGTATCTCCTGGTTGATTGTAATAAATTTTCTTAATTTCGTGGCATGCATGCATATCAATAGCACAATCAATTGCCTGATAACCTTTGCCATCAGCATTTGCTACTCCAGAATCAGGCCCCCCATCATCAACATAAAATCCTTCTGATAAAATTCTTCCATTATCGTGGCATAGATTTGGGTCTGTCTTACAATTGTGCCCATTCGCAAATGTTACACCATCATTTGGTGTTAGTGGTGACAATTTTTCTTCAAGGAAATCATTTTGCAGATATGCCTGAGTCCCTGTTTGCTCATAACATTGTTTTGTTAAGTTAGTTGCATTTGAAATCAAATCTTCATATTTATAACGACTCAATATTTCATTTGTAATATCATTTTCAGTTTTAAGTTGTGGTGCCAATCTATAGAATTCACGAGTTAATTTATCAAGTTCAGCTTGTTCATCTGCTGTAAATACTAGCGGTCTTTCTCCTGCGTCACACAAATTTTTCTTTTTATCAGGCTCAGGAGTTGGAACATCTGGACCCTTCTTGTTTTTACTGCCAATTTCTGAGTCATCACTTGGGTTGTAAGTATTAGTATTATTATTATCACCATCCGAATGACAATCATTGTCGGCGGAATCTGTGGATCCATCTTTGTCATTGTCTATATTGTCATTACATTGTGCGACATACATGCGTTCCCACGGTTGAAACTTTTTGATGCTTGGTTGAGGGAAAGATAGATTTGGTGGTGTGTATGAGGGTATCGGTGGGGTACCTCCTGTATCATTGCCACCTTCAGTTGTCCCCCCGCTATCAGTTGGAGGTGTGACTATAGGAGGAGTTGTGGTGTCGGTGGAGGTAGCCGTATCATTATTGTTATCATTTACTACGAGATCTTTTTGTTTTGGAGTACCAAGAATAGGTGCAAATTTCTTGCCTAGGATAGATGAATCTCCCTTCAATATTCCACCTTTTACCACTAGAAAATACCCAAGAATTAATAATACTAGAGTGATAATAAATGTGATTATTAGAGCTTTGCTTTTGCGTGGTTGCATATAGTTATTGTGGGCAGATTTTCCCGTTACTTGTTGT
>JADLCZ010000024.1 GCA_020846955.1 Candidatus Nomurabacteria bacterium | reverse complement strand
TAGGGATGGAAAATACAGAAAAATTGGCTCAAATACGCCACTCACTCGCCCATTTATTGGGTGCCTCTATACTTGAACTCTACCCAGGTAGCAAATTGACCCTTGGTCCAGCTGTAGATAATGGCTTCTACTACGATGTGGATGTAGCAGGTAAAATCCACGAAGATGACTTATCAAAAATTGAAAAGAAAATGCGTGAGATGGTCCAATCTTGGTCTACTTTTGAAAAACAAGTTGTAAACACAAATACTGCACAGGATAAATTTGCAAACAATGAATACAAAAATGAACTCATTGCCGGAATTACTGAAAAGGGTGAAGAAATAACTCTATACACTTCTGGATCATTCACAGATCTTTGTCGTGGGGGTCATGTAGAAAATATGGGTGATATTGATATGGCCGGTTGGAAGCTCGATCGTGTAGCTGGTGCCTACTGGCGCGGAGATGAAAAAAATAAAATGCTCACTCGAGTGTATGGGTTAGCATTCGAAAACAAAAATGATCTCGATGTATATATTACCCGTCGAGATGAAGCTCATGCACGAGACCATAAAAAACTAGGTAAGGAATTAGATTTATTTACTTTTTCAGAATTAGTAGGTCCTGGACTGCCACTATGGACACCGCGAGGGACAATGATACGTAACCTTCTTGATGCTTATGTTTGGGAATTACGCGAAAAAGCTGGATACGAAAAAGTAGAAATACCACACATTACAAAAAAGGAATTATATGAGAAGAGTGGTCACTGGGATAAATTCAAAGATGATCTCTTTCATGTGACATCACGTGAAGGTCATGAATTCGCAATGAAGCCTATGAACTGTCCACACCACACTCAGATATTTGACCGCAAACCTTGGAGCTACAAAGAGCTTCCTCAAAGATATGCCAACACAACAACTTGCTACCGAGATGAGCAATCCGGTGAGTTATCAGGACTATCACGGTTACGTGCATTTACCCAAGACGATGCCCATGTATTTTGTCGTATGGATCAGACTCGTGAGGAGTTTTTAAAAGTCTTTGATATTATAAAAATATTCTACAAAACATTTGGCTTCGCATTAAAGGTTCGTATTTCTAAACACGATCCAGAAAATTTCAATAACTATATAGGTGATAAGGAAAAATGGACATTAGCTGAGCAAATGCTTACCAATCTTGCCAACGAAAAGGACGTAGAAACATTCGAAGGTATAGGAGAAGCCGCATTCTACGGACCCAAGCTTGATTTCATAGCCAATGATGCAATAGGGCGTGAATGGCAAGTGGCTACAATCCAACTCGATATGAATATGCCAGAGCGTTTCGACCTTAATTGTACAAATGAAAAAGGAGAAAAAGAAAGAATTGTAATGATACACGCTGCAATCATGGGATCTATCGACCGCTTCATGTCTGTCCTTATTGAGCATATCGCAGGTAAATTCCCTACATGGCTCTCACCTATACAAGTTGCTATCATACCAGTTCGCGAGAATCATGATGAAGATGCAGGCAAAATTTTTGACACTTTGCAGAGTAAATTTATCCGTGTTGAGAAAATTGGTGGCAATGAATCCTTGGGTAAAAGAATCCACCAAGCAAAGAAATACAACACCCCATACATAATAGTCCTAGGAGACAAAGAAAAAGAAAGTGGGATCCTAACAATAGAAAAAATAGACGGTACAAAAATTCAAATGACTACTGATGAATTTGTAGCTCACCTTGAGAAAGAAATAAAAAACCGCTCATAGTTAGTATAAGGAAATAGTATAAGTATAAGGTAAAATAAATGGAAGAAACAATCAATAATTTTACAAAATTAATTGGTTGGCAGAAATGCCATCGTGTTGTTTTAGAAATATACAAAATAACAAAGAAATTTCCTCAGGATGAAAAATTTGGTTTAACAGACCAAATTAGGCGTGCTTCTGTTTCTATTACATCAAACATCGCCGAAGGTTTCGGTAGAAAAAGCGCAAAAGACAAAAGTCATTTTTACAGCATGGCAAAAGGTTCCTTATTTGAAACTCAAAATCAATTAATTATAGCAAAAGATTTAAATTATATTGAGGAAAAAGAATATAATATTATAAATGAAATGATTATTGAATCATTAAAAATAGTATCAGGATTAATAAAATCTGCTATGGATTATTAATTTATATGATCTACTTTGTAAGACATGGAGAAAGTGAATCTAATATAAAAGGTGTATTTGCAGGACAAAGAGAAGATTCAACTTTAACAGAAAAAGGGAAAGAGCAAGCAAAAAATACAGCTTATAATATAAAATCTGAAATCCCTAGAATTGATAGAATTATTTGTGGACCACTCAAGAGAGCAAGAGAGACTGCCGAAATTATTGCACAAAATATTGGTTTTGATAATAATAAAATAGAAGTTGATAATCGTATCACCGAATATGATATGGGTAGTTTAACTGGTACCCCAATTCATAAAATTTCTTCTATTACTCTTACAACTGCCAAAAATGCAGAAAATCCTAATGAATTCCGTACGCGAATATACTCGTGCATAAAAGAGCTAGCAGAAAAACCAGAAACTATTTTAGTTGTAAGCCATGCGGTGGTAGGAAGAATTTTAGAAACAATAAAACATAATATGGAGGCTAAATTATTTTATGACATTCATCCCTATCCCAATGCTTCAGTAACTAAAATTGATTGGATAAACTAATTCATCCTTATACTTATACTATTTCCTTATACTAATCCTATATATCTAAGTTTGCGTATTTGGCGTTGGCTTGGATGAAGGACTTTCTTGGTGGCACTTCAGAGCCCATAAGCATATCAAATACTTTGTTGGCATCTTCGGCATCTGTAATACCAACTTGCTTGATGATACGGCGAGCAGGATCCATAGTTGTCTCCCACAATTCCTCAGCGTTCATTTCTCCGAGACCTTTGTATCTTTGAATATGAATCTTGGCAGACTTTGGCTTCTTTGAATCTTTTTCTTCTTCCTCTTCGTTTACTTCTTCTTCCACTGTACCCTCCTCGGCAGATTCTGTTAGCATCTCTTCAAGGCGTGGTGCATCAGCGCCAAGTATACGGTCACGCTCATCATCGCTGTATGCGTAGAAAATTTCTTTACCTTTTTTGATTTTGAATAGTGGTGGCTGAGCAATGTATATAAATCCTGCATCAATAATCTGTCGGAAATATCGGTAAAGTAATGTAAGGATAAGCGTACGAATATGCGCTCCGTCCACATCGGCATCGGTTGCAATAATTATTTTGTGATAACGCATTTTACTCAAATCAAAAGTATCTCCGATAGATGTACCCATAGCGATCACGAGATTTTTAATTTGTTCACTACCAAGCATTCTGTCCAATCTCGCACGCTCAACGTTCAAAATTTTTCCTCTCAATGGCAATATGGCTTGCGTCTTGCGATCTCGTCCCATCTTGGCTGTACCACCCGCAGAGTCTCCCTCCACAATGAATAGTTCAGCACTCTCTGCATCTTTTGTCTGACAGTCAGCCAACTTACCAGGGAGTGTCATACCCTCCAATGCACCTTTTCGCAATACAGAATCTTTCGCAGCTTTAGCGGCCTTACGAGCACGCATTGCCAACAATGATTTACTTATGATTGATTTAGCTTCATCTGGATTTTCTTCGAGGAAGCTTGTAAATGCATCTCCAAATGCTGTCGCTACTGCACCTTGGGCCTCGGTACTACCGAGCTTTCCTTTTGTCTGGCCTTCGAATTGAATCTCGCGCAATTTTACAGACACAACTGCCATCAAGCCTTCCAAAACATCGTCTCCGGTAAATCCGCCATCGGCTTCTTTTATCAAATTATTTTTCTTGCCATAAGTGTTGAGTATTCTTGTAAGAGCAGTTTTGAATCCTGTAATGTGTGTACCACCTTCTGGGTTGTAGATATTGTTGGCGAAAGGTACGATACGGGATTGCATATCATCTACATATTGTAATGCAACTTCCACGCCTACATCATCAATCTCTTTCTCTACGTAAAATACTGTTGGATGAATTGGCTTTTGTAATTTGTTGTAAAAAGATACGAGTGACACAAGCCCTCCTTCGAAATAAAATGTTGTCGATGGTAATTCTAAATTCAAGTCTGCAAACCAATATGTATCATCAAGATCAGTCTTCTTTTTTGTGAGTACCTGTTCGCCCATCTCACGTGCATCAATAATATGAATCCTTAAACCTTTCACCAAGTACGCTTGCTGTCGAAGATGGTTGACGATTGTATTCCAATCAAATTTAACTTGTTTAAAAATTTCTTGATCTGGCTCAAAGGTAATAATTGTACCGTTGGCTTTTGAACTACTGATTTTTTTCACAGCAGCCTTTTTCTTACCTTGAGAGTATTCTTGCACGTAATGGCCACCATCGCGGTGCACTTCGGCACGAGTATAGATAGAAAGTGCGTTCACCACAGATGCACCCACACCGTGTAATCCTCCGGAAACTTTGTATCCACTTTCATCCCCTCCAAATTTACCTCCAGCGTGAAGTGTAGTCATAACAGTCTCAAGTGCAGAAACTTTTGTCTTTGAGTGCATATCTACTGGAATACCACGGCCGTTGTCTACTACACGCACACGATTGCCTGGAAGTAGAGTAACTTCGATACGATCACAGAATCCTCCCATCGCTTCATCGCGAGAGTTATCAAAAATTTCCCACACTAGATGGTGCAGACCTTCAATACCAGTTGATCCAATATACATTCCAGGCCTTCGGCGTACCGGCTCCAAGCCCTCTAAAACGGAAATTTCATTAGCTCCATACTTACCTTTCTCAGCTTTATCTTTTTGTCCCATATATCAGTTTATTATAACAAAAAAGCCTGGTAATTCCAAGCTTTTTGTCCACCTTTTTACCTTGGAATATAACCCTTTTCTACCACTTTTTGATTAATTTGTTCCATTATTTTACTTACCTCCTCATCAGACAAAGTTCGATCATATGATTGGAAAACCATTCTAAATGCAAAAGAAATTTTACCTTCTTTTTCGAATCTATCTAGAATTTGTGGATTCTTTATAAGCAATTCCTTCCCTGCTTCTTTTATTATTTCCAATACAAGATCTTTATCACTATCATTATTTACCCACAAAGAAAGATCACGGGTTATAAATGGGTAAACTGACCACATTTTAAAATCCCCCGATTTTTCTAAAAGAATTTCAGGAATTATATTACCTGTAAATTCATCAGATCTATCAAAAAAAGATTTGTGATCTAAAAAAGAAGAATCGAATTCCATTATATTGATTTCTTTTACTTCTTTTTTATTTGCATATGCAATATTCATTTGCTCACCTTTTTTTGTAAACACAGTCCCAATTTCAAAAATTTTAACTTCGTCAATTCCAAGCAGTGCTCCGTTCAATCGATTAAGCTCATAGCTTTTTTTAAGACCATCGGTTAAATTTGTACGCAAGAAATTTTTGTCAGATGCTGATTCCATTACTTCAACTTCACCTTTGTTAGTAAATGAATATGTCATAACTTCTTTATATCCTGCCCTTACAAATACATTTCGAATAAAACATATTTTTTTATATATGTCATTTGTTTTCGGTTTAAAGTCAATTGTGGGAAGCACTGGTGTTAATTTATCGTAGCCATAAATCCGTCCAATTTCTTCTACCATGTCGATTGGATTCTCCAAATCTAATCGTAATGCTGGTACATTTATTTCCCACCAGTCGGACTGGTGGAAAAATTCAAAATTGTAATTCTTTAAAATTTTCTCAACTTCTTCATCTGTGATACTACTTCCTAGTTTTTTATTCACTAAATCAGTTGTAAATTTTATCTTTCTTTCTTCTTGTTTATTTGGATACACCCGGCTAGTGAATTTTGGTGATGTGATTTCATCACTTGCACTTTGTGCTTCGCCAAAATCTACTACCGGGTACATATCCACAATTTCTTCAAAGACAGCATCGGGACACATCTCAGAAAT
>JADLCZ010000023.1 GCA_020846955.1 Candidatus Nomurabacteria bacterium | reverse complement strand
ATTAAACTCTTCGTGGCTTCTTTGGTTTCGGACCATTGTGTGGGACTGGTGTGACATCTTTGATTCCTGATATCTCTATATCGTGTGCCATAAATGATCGTATTGCAGGCTCTCTTCCACTACCTACTCCCTTTACAATCACATCTACTTCTTTAATACCTAATGCTTTTGCCTTCTCACCGAGCACAGTACCAGCTTTGGAAGCTGCAAAAGGTGTACCCTTTTTTGCACCCTTGAATCCAAGTGCACCAGATGATGTCCAGAAAAGTGTATTACCAAATTTGTCAGAAACAACAATCTTTGTATTGTTGAATGTTGCCTCGATATGCAAAGTACCAGCTACCACTTTCTTTTTGGGTACTTTTACAACCGGAGCTTGCACTTCGGTTGGTATTGTTGTTTCTTCTGTTGTAGTTTTTGTTTTAACCATTTATATATGAATTAGGTTCTAGTAATTAGTTGCTAGTTTCTAGTGGGTTTAGAATTATTTTCTTGAACCTAGTCACTAGCTACTAGTCACTAATCTTAAGTCTTTTCAGCTTTTCTTCGGCCACTTGTCATAGTCTTGCGAACATTACCACGAACTGTACGAGAATTTGTCTTTGTGCGTTGTCCATGAACTGGCATTTTGCGCATGTGGCGAACTCCACGGTAAGCCTTGATATCTTTCAACCGCTTAATGTTTGTAGCAATTTCACGCTTGAGTGTACCTTCGATTGTCATACCTTCTATAACTTTACGGATAGCATTCTCTTGATCAACTGTTAGTACGTCTCCTTTTGAATTAATCTCAACTTGAGCTTGCTTGAGAATCTTGCGAGCACTTGAAAGACCAATACCATAAAGTGATGTTAGTGCAATATCAAGATGCTTATCGTTTGGAATGTTTATACCTAGAATTCTCATAAATTATTGTTTTTGTTTGTGTTTAGGATTATCGCAAATAACACGAAGATGTCCGGCTCGTTTTACCATTTTACATTTTGTACAGATTTTTTTAACAGCCGATTTGATTTTCATATTTGATATTATAATTAAAGAAAATAAGGGTTTTGACCCTGTTTTCATCAACTATACATATATCAGACTATCCTACACTATTATTAATAGAAATGCAAGTGGATATCCACTGATATACTTACAGTCTCTTAAGTATCCGTCCTTTGCCTCCGTATGGGTCTATCAGGACCTCTACTTTATCACCAATTAGGACCTTGATCCTGTGCATACGCATCTTGCCCGAGAGATATGCAATGATCAAATTCTCATCTGGTAGTCGTACACGAAAAAAAGTATTAGGCATTGCTTCCTCAACTATTCCTATCATTGTTATATCATTTGTTTTATCGCTCATTATGTAATCCTATAATAATATAATTAGGGCTTTAAGTCAATTTAGTCTGATTTTATTTTTATATAATTTATATTTTTTGGAAGAGTCTTTTGCCAAGGCGGGATTAATGTTAGTCTCGCTTTATGAATACTAGGGTTTGTGCCAAAGATATTATTTACATCATTCTTATTGATACCAATAAGCATAAGCTTCAATTTGTCGTAGTTGGGCTTCCAAGTCAAGATTCCAGAACCTGTCAATGAGAAGCTTATTGATGTAGTCTCTTTATTTATGATCGGCGTATCATTCCCCATTTTAAAAACAAAATTTCTTAATTCAGGAATTGATATTAAATCAAATTCCTCATTACTAATCTTTGGATTAGCTGATTTTATTACACTATTTTTTAAATCATTTTCATTCAAGATTATTGAACTTGCCGACCCATTTATTTTAATTTTAGTATTTGCATTGGATGATAATATATTCTCTGGGTTAAAATTTGACTCATACTTAATACTATCACTAAACAAAATGTAGCCAGGTGGCACCTGAGCCTCTAAACTCTTTGTCAATTTTTGTTTCAGCTCGTTTGATATTATATTATTCAACTCACCCTTTTGTTCAGAGCTTGGTATATATATATGACCTGCCGATCCACCTGTAATTGCACCTTTGGAACGAGCATAAATTTTTGTAGCTTTTGGTGTACCCTTGAATCCCAATAGAGTGAAGTCTCTTGGCTCCCCGTTATATTTATCCCCTGCAACTGACGCAGTAATACCTATACTTACACTACCAGGGACAATTTTACCCTTTGACATTGTAAACCCCGGCACAGTAACTGCTTTATCTGTAAAATATATATTGCCATTGTCATCAACTAATCTTGTGTTTATTGATAATTTCTGTGGAAGAGTACTATATGAATTATAAATAACAACAATTCCCTTCGCCTTTGAAGATGCCTCCCTTGATTCAGTGAGAGTAATTTCCTGATCAATACTATCTGATACAATCATCACCTCAAAAGCAAGGTTACTGTCAGTTGTACGGTTTGCTTTAAATATTTTATCAGTAAATGTAAATGGCTCACGCTTTTCTACTATAGATATACGTGCATGGCCGTATTGAATAGACAGGAAATATATACCGATTATGAACAACACGATGCCAGTAATTACGAGGATTGTCTTGAGCTCTAATTTTCTATTAATTTTTCTTTTTGGTGCAAAATTAGTCGGATTTGACTTTTTCTTGATAACAGTTGGTTCACTCTCTACTGTTATGTCCTCGGCACTTTCCTCGATCTTGTGGCTGTGAAAAGAACTTGCACTATGATGCATAGATGGTGTACTTCTTTTAATGTCTTGTATTGGATTCCTTTTCATAAATTTATTTTGGCAACATACGAGCAATGGCTATAGCCTCTATCATTAGGAATTGATCACAGGCGCCATCGCTAACTTTACAAATATCTAATAATTTTTGACCCTCTACTACTGTTACATCGAAATACTTTTGATTCAATAGCTTTTGTGTATATTCCTTGTCTTTTAGGAAGCTTGCAAACCATGTACTTGCATCATTGTCAGAAACAAGAAAAATATTTGATGAGAGTGATATTGTCTGGGGTAATAAAGCGAGCGAGTCCTTAAATAACTTACTCCATTCGTCTCTAACTTTTGTAAGAATTGGATCTACTTTTATTTTCTCCTCGTTAGATAATGTATTACTTGCAGTCATAGCAAACAATGTTCGTACTTCAGGCTCCTCCTTGTGTAATTCTTTTGCCAAGGTGCGAATAATATAATTCTTGCCCATTGGGAATGAAATTGTTGCAACCAATACTCCGTTTGTAACAATACCTACATCTGTAAGCTCTGCATTAATATCAATAAGGAAGTATGATGACTGATCCTGTAGTTTCTCACGGGCAATAATTAACATAAGTAGTATAAATGAACCAAATGTAATATTCTTGTTATGAAAAACTTCATTTAGGGTATCCTTTATACTAACAATTGAAATATCAGGGCAAATACTCAAGAATAGATTAACATTTATGCTCTTTGCCTTCATTCCAAGCGGATTCACTACATCATAGCCATTGAGTGTTGTATGCAGAACCTTGCTCTCAAGCAAATACGGCATTGCATTCATATCCTTATATTTTTCTTCATAGGATTTCAATATTGTAGACAGTTCAACATTAATAATATCATTCATTACTTTTGGTGTAATTGTAAAAGGTAAATCTTTCTTAAAATTAATTTTACGAGTTTCTGAGACATACCATGGAGATGTCATTGTACAAAAGATACTATCTGGTGCACCCAATTTTTTGTCGTAAATTTTCATTGCTGTAGCCTTGAGCGCAGTCTGCATATTTACAAAAAAATTATCAAAATTAAGCTCCTGCTGAAATGGTATGTAAGTACGCTCTTGTGCCACAATATGTGGATCCCAGTCCCCTAATGCATTTTTATTAAAACGTATTAGTGCACCTCCAACAGACCCAGACCCAATACCAAAAAGTGCAATAGTCTGTTCATTTTTTTCCTTTGTGCCAAAAAGTCCCATATGTTTTATTATATCATAAATTAGTATAAGTATAAGGAAATAGTATAAGGAAACTACAATTCATTAAAAAATATTATTCTAAATTTATTTTTCCTTATACTTATACTTCCTCCTTATACTAACACTGCTTTTATTCGGCGAACTCCAGCAGAAACTGCTTCTTCTTTTTGAATTTTGAAATGCCCGAGCTCATTTGTATTGTTTACGTGCGGTCCTCCACAGAATTCTTTTGAAAATTGATTGCCATTTTCATCTTCAATAGTATAGACAGAGACAATCTCAGGATACTTGGCGCCGAATTCCATCTCTGCACCCAAATTTTGCGCATCTTGCAATGGCATTTCGCGACGAATTACACTCAAGCCAAGCTTTATCTTCTCATTTACTAGGTCTTCAACTTTCTTCTTCTCTTCATCGGTCATTTTACGCTCAAACTTGAAGTCGATACGCAAACGCTCTTCTGTAATATTACTTCCTCTCTGCTTCACGCTTTTACCCAGAACTTCCTGAAGTGCTGCAAGCAATAAATGGTGTGCGGTGTGCAATTGAATAGTCTTTTCATTGTGATTTGCAAGCCCACCTTTGAACATTCCTGCAGATGCAGTTTGTGAGAGTTTCTGGTGTTCAGTCATTTTCTTACTAAAATCTTCCAAATCAACTGCCTGTCCTTTTTTATTGTATTCTTCCATTGTTAATTCAATAGGAAAGCCATAAGTGGTAGCTAAAACAAAGGGGTCAGTACCCTTTTCAAGTTCCTTCAATCCTTGAGATAATGTTTTAATGAATTTCTCGTATTCTTTGGTCATTTCAAATATTATTTTTTCTTTTTCTGACACAATATTTGGATAAGTCAGAGAATATTTTTCCTCTAAAATATTAAATATTTCTCTCACTCTGGAATTATTAAAAGTTAGAGCATGCCCGCAACGTATTGCTCTTCTTAATAGCCTTCTTAATATATATCCCTGCCCTGTACTTAAAGGCAAAACCCCATCAGCAATAAGCATTATTGATGTTCTTAAGTGATCTGCAATAATTCTCTTTAATCTAGTTGTTTCAGAATTAATTTCCTTTAACTCAGATAGCTCAGAGATTTTATTTATCACATCAGATAAAATATCAGTATCGTATGCAGTTTGTTTGCCTTGCATGACTGCAGTGATACGCTCCAAACCTGCCCCAGTATCTACATTTTCTTGCGCAAGCTTTCCAATAACCTTGCCATCTTTTTTTTCGTATTCCATGAATACATCATTCCAAATTTCAATCACAGATTCTTTGTTTACTGCATCAATAAATTCCTCCTTAGAAAGATCACCGGTGGTACCACTCATATCATAAAACATTTCGCTACATGGACCACAAGGGCCATTTTCACCTGGACTCCACCAATTATCATCTGCAGGTAGTGCGTAAATTCTATTTTCTGGAATACCAACATTCATCCAAATATCTTTTGACTCTTGATCAAAAGGTGCATTTTCATCACCTTCAAAAACAGTAGTGTATAATCGCTTTGGATCAAGACCAAGACCTTCTTCTTTTGAGGTCAAAAATTCATAACTCCATTTAATCGCCTCTTCTTTAAAATAATCTCCAAGAGACCAATTCCCCATCATTTCAAAAAAAGAAAAGTGACGATTATCACCAATATCGTCTAAATCGCCCGTACGCACACATTTTTGTATATTAGCCAATCGTGAACCCATTGGGTGTTTTTGGCCCATCAAATACGGTACCAATGGTTGCATACCGGCAGTGTTAAAAAGCACCGAAGGATCATTTTCAGGTACAAGCGGAGCCGAAGGCAAGATTTTGTGCCCACGAGATTCGAAAAATTTTAAAAACCTTTGCCTGATTTCGTCAGATTTCATATATGTTTAATATAGCAGAAAATATGTATGTAGGCTATTTAGTCCTTTTGATTATCAATTTGTCTAAAAAATTTAGATTTTTTGAAACTTGCTTCCACAAACCACAGAACTATAAAAATAAATAGTGTAAAGATAGTTCCAATCAATGCCAATTTGAATAATCCGAATCCACATGCCATTCCAATACCAACAGAGACCCACAATCCAGCAGATGATGTCAATCCTGTAATACCGTCTTTACGTACAAATACAAGCCCAGCACATATAAATCCAGCTGCAGAAATAATCTGAGCAGCTACTCGCATTGGATCAAATACAGTTTTATCAGAGAAACTACTTGTTACAATAATAGAAATAATTATAAATAATGCAGAACCCATGGCCACAAGCGCGTAAGTCCGCATACCTGCAGTCTTGTGAGCAAGAATTCGCTCTGTACCAATAAACATACCGAAAACCAATGCCATACCTAAACGAATAATAATATCTACTGTCTGTGCATCAAAAAAATTTGTCATACTTCAATTATACCCCGTAGTGAAATTTCTGCAAAATTCTACTACGGGGATATCATAGATTTACAAAATAAACACTAATTAAGCATATAAAAAACGGAAGCCGAAGCTTCCGTCTTTATTAGAATATTTTTACTATTAACTTGCGTGAACATTTAAATTTCCTAAACGAATTTTTTCATAGGATACAAACCTCTCTTGGATTAGAACAATGTCATCATCTGATGCATTATCATTATAAACCCTGATTAATGCTGGAAAAAAGGAAGTTTTCATAAAGTTATCATTCCTTCTTTCATGCTCCTTAGTTTCTTCAGCACAAATTTTCAGTTCAGCTTCGAATTTTTCAGTACCAGGTTCATTTACCAATAAATTCTGCAATCCTTGCATTAATTGTGTAAGATAGGTGGTTAGGATTTTTTCCTCAAAAATACCTACAGCTTTAACAACCGATAAAAAATCTGTGTTTGATAATGATTCATTTTCTGGGACAAGAATTTTAGTACCATCTAGTCTCTTGTTAGAAAAACATACTTCAAACAATTCTGGATAGTTTGTTCTTATCCAGGTGAGTAATTTTATTTTCTGTTTCATACTTATTAAGTTTTCTAAATATTACCATATCACCCCAAAAAGTCAATTTATTTGAAATTTCAAATATATACCCATTTTCACGATCGTGATAAATGGTATAGCACTACATAACTTCTGCTTGGTAGCACTTCTCACAAAAAATAATTTCTTCCCGATTTGGAGCATAGCTCGTCTCGAATTCATTCTGGCACTTTCCCTGGTGTTCATGATTATCTCTATCACACATGCAAGCTCTATGCCACAATTTCATAGGATTTCGTTTTTGTAGACGATTATAGTGCCGACAATTATAACAAAACTCTGGTAATGGAACATTTAATTTTCTATATAACTCTAATTCTTGTGGTATTATTTTAAATGCTTGGGTACACTGTCGGACAGCATTACCACCTCCAGAGCATTCTATTATTTCATTTATAAAAGTATCTTGTACTTCATCTATCGTTTGAGGAATCTGTCCACTTTTTATTGTTGTTTGGTAATTCCTCTCTTCTCTTTCATACCACTCAAATCCTTTATCAATAGCTTGCTCTTTAGAAATTGGAAAATATTCTTGTGCAATTGTCTCATTGTAAGCAAATGGTGAAATATCATAAGGGAAAAATTCACCATACGAGAAAATCCTACCCTTACTATCTACATAGGGCATTTCTTTCATATGGGCAATTATTTTTGGCACCAATTCCTCATATTCTTTTTTAGAATATTGGCGATTGAAAATACAATATTCTTTTGTACGTAAACCATAGCACCCAAATAAATTTGTAGAGGAATGACAATTGATAGAATACTTTACGTTAAATGAGTGGTAAACTACACTTGTAAAACAGACATCATGCCCTCCCATTTGATCAACAACATCATATACAAGCTCTGATCCCATTCCCACACCCGGACCTGCGTCCTGGGAATCCTTCATTCTTAGTCCCCAAAAACAATTTTTTATATTTTCTGCTTCCTGGAAATCAAAAATATTTTGTGATTTTGCAACTCCTACAAGATTATCCCCGGTTGAACCTTCAGATTTAACATTATTGGCATATCTAAAAAATTGGGTTTTAGAAAATTCATCAAACATCTCTTTAAATTTCCTAACCCCATCTATTGTATTTAAATTAAATTCCTTTTTTAATTTATCGTACTCCTCTTTTGTATATTGTTGATTAAAAATACACCTAGATTTACTTCTAAGATTAATACATCCAATACAATCAATACAGTTCTTGCAATTCATAAGAAAATAGGAATCTGAGCACTCCTGGGAATTCATAGAATACAAAGTTTTAAAACATTTTGTGCAATTAGTTAACTCGTAACAAGCTTCATTTTGAAATGCAATATATAGATCACCTGATTGTTTATTTTCTACAACTCTATTGCCGTATATTGTATCTTCGTTGTGTTCTGAACCAGAAAGCATATGACAAACCTTGTCGCCTTCAGAAACATTACAATAAGTACAGTTCATATTATTTGTCACTGATAAACTTATCAATGGCACAGATCTATACAATTGTTTAAACTGTTGAAAAAATGTTTTAGAAAAATCATACTCAAAACCATAGTCCATAGGATCCCAAGCGTCACTCCACCAGGTTCTGTCATCATATACAGTTACATCTGCTTCTGGATTGTGAATGGAAATAATTTGTTCATTATTTTTATTAGGAGCATTATTTGTCCGCTTATACATCACACGCTCGTTACGGAACATCATTCTTCTTTGTGCACGGCAATCAAAACAAAATGTGGGAGCAGGCACATCAATTTTTGAATAAAAAGAAAAATCATCCTGTGTAATATTAAACTCATTTTTACAATTTTGACAGACTTGCACTGAATTATTTAAATGTGTTTTTATTTCCATAAATATATGACTGCTTGTTGTTAATAAATTTAACCTACTCACTTTTTGACGATCGTCAAAAAGTGTTACCACTACATAACTTCGGCTTGATAACATTTCTCACAATAAATAATCTCAGGCCTTTCAGGTGAATAAGAAGTCTCGAATTCATTTGTACAAACACCTATATGTTCGTGATTTTCTTTATCGCACATGCAGGTTCTGTGCCACAATTTAAGCGGTGTTCTTTGTTTAAGCCTTGAATAATGTCTACAATTTGGACACATCCTAGGTAATGGTATCTTCAATCTATTATGAAAACTAATATCTTCTTCTGTTATTTTATAAGCCTCTGTACAAGCAAATTCACAGTCACAATCATGCGTTTTATCTTGAAAATGTTCACACTCTATTGTTTTATTTAATAATAAATTTATATCATTAATTGAATCAGGTAAGTCTGTAGCTTTTATATCAATTTTATAATTTCTTTCTATATTTTTTTTCCAAGTAAAACCAAATTTTAAATTTTCATCAAATGTGAGTGGAAAATATTCCTGAGCTATTGTTTCATTATATCCAAAACAAGAAAGGTCAACAGGAAAAAATTCACCGTATTTATATACTCTGCCTACTTTGTCTATGTATGGCAATAAACCCATATGTTCTTTTATTTTTGGTAGTAATTCAATATATTCCTCTTTAGTGTATTGTTTATTTAATATACAATATTGTTTATTTCTAATGCCAGTACAACCAAAACAATATTTACAATTATGACAATTTATAGAATATTCTATATTATTTGAATCGTACACAACTATAGTAGCAAAATTCTTGCTACCTATGTTGCAGTCTACATTTTCATATGAAAGTTCATTTTTAAATACTCCAATCCCATCATATGAATCCTTTATGTCTAATGATGCGTACAAATATTTTGAATCTTCTGCATTTTGCCATATGTCATAACAATTTTTGCAGTTTTTTGAATGAATAATATTATTACCAGTACAATCTGTTGAATTCAAAATATTTGCGTAACGGTGAATAGAGGAAAGATACACTTCATTGATAAATTTTTCTTTTAAAGAAATCAAATTTTTGTAGGATTTTATTCCTAATCTTTCTAATTCATCAAAATACCCTTGTTTCTCATACTGTTTATTCCATATACAATATGACTTACTAACTAAATTTGAACATCCGAAACAATTCATGCAATTTCTACAGTTATATAACAAATATGAATCAGTGCAATTCTTTGAATTCCGACTATAAAAGAGTCTATGAGATTCTGCGCAGGACTCGCATTCATATGAAAGCTCACATTTTGTACAATTTAGTAAATCTTGAGAATCTTTACATGAAAATAATTTATTTCCATATCTAATATTTTCATTCCAACCTGAACCAAATATTAAGTAACAATTCTTATTACCATCTACATAATTGGTATATTCACTATTAATAGAATTTAGTGTTGAAAGTGCAGCCTGAGGGACTTTGTGTGATAAATCTGAAAATTGAATAAAAAATGATTTTGAAAAATCGTATTCAGCACCATAATCACAAGGATCCCATTCATCACTCCACCAATATTTATTATCATATACAATGTATGGTTTTTCAGGATCATACATTGTAATAATATCTTCATTATGACCAGGCACGCAACATTTCATTTTATGAAGTGAGCGTTCGTTGCGCCAAGACATCCTCCTTTGTAATCTACAATCAGGACAAAATGTTGGTGTTGGAACTTTGATTTTCTCGTAAAAATTAAAATCCTCTGACTCTATGATGAAATCTTGTTTACAATTCTGGCAATTTTTTGTTTGAGCTTCCATTATATAATTATGCTATACAATTACCCCACCTGCAAGGCATATATCACCATCATAGATTACCACTGATTGTCCGCTTGAGGCTGTCGGGTCAGATTTTTCAAATTTAATAGTTAATTTATCTTTCGTATGAGATACAATTATTATCGGCAAATTTTCACCGTGGTAACGGATTTGGGCAGTGTACTTTTTACCTATTCCCAATTCCCCTCTTGTCACTACTTTTTCCAATTCTATTTCATTATTATTTTTTTGATACTCATTTTTATTATGAGATACTATTAAAATGTTTTTCTCTATATTTTTTGCCACTACATAATACGGCTCATCTGTCGTACCTTTCTCTGTAATATTAAATCCATGTCGCTCTCCAAGAGTAAAAAATATTGCACCGTCGTGATTGCCAATTACTTTGCCATTTGTATCCACAACATCACCTGATTTACTTTCAATATAATGCTTTAGGAAATCTTTCATATCAAGTGGACCTAAGAAACACACTCCTTGGCTATCTTTTTTTGTAGCTGTAGGTAATTTATATTTCTCTGCTAATTTACGAACTTCGGTTTTGTGCAAATACCCAATTGGGAAAAGTGTATGGGCTAAATCTTCCTGTGTCAAAGTCCAAAGGAAATATGATTGATCTTTCGAGGGGTCAGGTGAACGCATCAGAAAATTATCTTTCATAGCCTCCGCAGGTGCGAAGCTTGGTGTTGTCAAGAGTACTTCTCTTGACAACGAAGCGTCGAGGACTAAGCGAGGTCTCCGCAGGAGAGACCGAGTGGGCTTGGAAAGATATTTTTCTGAGAAGTTATACATATTTTGCACATAGTGGCCAGTAGCGATAAAATCTGCACCACGCTCTTTGGCAAACTGCCAGAATATCCCGAATTTCACTTCGCGATTGCACATTACATCAGGATTCGGTACGTTGCCTTTTTTGTATTCATCTATCATGTAGTCGGCTACACCTTTCTTGTAGGCCTCTTCAGCATCGCATTCAAGAAATGGCACATCTAGGTGTGCACATACACGCATAGCATCACGTCGCTCATCACGCCATGTACACTCTATAAAATTAGGTGTCCATGTACGTATAAAGACTCCTACAACATCGTATCCGGCGTCTTTAAGTAACGCTAACGATACGGAACTATCGACACCTCCAGACACACCAACAAAAACTAGAGGTTTATCTCCGCCAGCCTGCCCCGTAGGAAGTATTCTTTCCTTCGGGGGGACTCCTACAAATACTAGTTGTTTATTTTTTTCTTTTATCATTTTATTTACATTGGTACTATAACAAAAAAGTCGCAGAATATATAATCCTGACGACTTTTCTATAAATGGAGAACTCTATTGAGTTCTGAGTATTCTCTTCCAATCCTTTTAACCTTTTCGTATAACTCTTCGTAGTCTGCGAACGATTTTCCAAAACGATCTGTTTTAAAAAGTATTGTGGGAATTGTAAAGTACACTGACTCCTGCTTATCAGTATCAGTAAAAACGTACTTTATTTGAAGTGGAATCTTTTTTTTGTTGATGATAATCCAGAAATCAATTCCACTTTTATCATCATTAGTGGAAGCAGTTTGAAGGGAAATACTATTTTTTGAAAGTCTCTTTTTTGCTTCATTAAAACATCGCAAAAAAACATTCTCGTTCTTAAAACCAAAAATTAGTGGTTTTAAGATACCTGAAACAAAAGAAAGTATTTTATTTGGAACAACTTTATCACCAATTTTAATCCTTAACTCATGTGACTTTCTTTCTTGTAGTGTTAACTCATACAATTTTGAGGATTTAACAAAATAGATACGTATCACGTCAGTAATATTTTTAGGTTTTAGTGAAAATGCATGCACATCAGTACCCTTAACTGTAGGACGCTTTTTGAATGATTCAATTAGCTTCGAATTCTGTAACTTTTCAAATATCTTGAAAAGTTCTTTTTGCCTTTTGAGGTAAGATCCATTATTAGATCTCGGTCCTCGGTTTTCAGATTTTCTCAAAATATTTGCTTTATTTCAATCTAAAATAACACAAATACAATATGAAGTAAAGGTGTGTTATTCTTTGCTCCAGCGAGCAAATATACCGCATGGTAACAATCTGTCGCTACTTGATTCTGCTATTGCAAGCTCTCCAATCTCTATACTGCCTTTTGAATCATTCATCATGCCTTTTAGCACGTTTTCATACGCAACTGGTGAATACCCTGCTGTATAGCCGTTTATAAGGACAAATAATGGGTTGTCGGAAAGGACTTGCTTGCATAAATCAATTAGTTCCATAAATTGCTCTTCAATTTTCCAAAGCTCATCCTTGGGCCCATGACCAAATGCTGGTGGATCCATAAGAACTGCATCATATTTGCGCCCTCTTTTAACTTCCCTTTTCAAATACATAATACAATCATCTATTATCCAGCGTATAGGTTTGTCTGCGAGTCCCGATAGCTCAGCATTCTCACGTGCCCAAGCCACAGCAGTTCTAGACCCATCTACATGAGTTACTTCAGCCCCTGCGTCGGCACAAGCCAATGTTGCACCACCGGTGTAACCAAATAAATTTAATACAGAAATGGGTTCGGTTTTAGAGGTCGGACCTCGGGCCCCTTTGAGGTACGACCTCTCTATAACGCTCTTCATCCAATCCCAATTGGCCAATTGCTCTGGAAAAAGTCCTGTATGCTTGAAAGATGTCGGCTTGATGATGAATTTATATCCTCCAAATTCTATATCCCATTTTGGCGGGACATTTGCTTTCAAATTCCATTCAGATTTTGTCCCACGACGAATAAAAATTGCATCTGCATTATCCCAAATACTAGTAGCCAAATTACAATTCCACAATGCTTCAGGGTCAGGACGGGAAAAAACAATCTTGCCATAGCGCTCCAATTTGAGTCCATTGCCTGAATCAAGTAATTCATAATCTTTAGTTTTGAGAGTTTTTAGTATCATATATTTATTAAATGTTTATAAAGTTCAAACAAAGCTCGTGCATCCGAGAGTGCTGTATGAGCATTCTTGTTTTCTATTTTGAAATATTCGCACAATGTTCGTAGTGAATATTTATCTATATCATCTCTATTGTGCAATTTGGCAAATGCCATTGTGATAGTATCTATCCGTAAATAATGCATTTCGTTCTTTATACCAGTTTGTTTGTAGGCTCTATCGATAAAGCTCGCATCGAAACACAGATTGTGAGCCACCATTATAGAATCTTTTATTTTTGTATTTAATATTTTCAATGATTCTTTTAAACTCTTTGCGTCTACCCAGTCTTCCTTTTTATATTTATTAATCTTTAATGAAATTGGATCTGCGCTCTCAATATGAACTGGCTTTATCTTGATTTCTAATTCTTCTAAAATAGTAAAAACTGGCCTAACACCGCTCCAATCTTGGTCGACAAGTACTATACCTATTTCAATAAGCTCATGCGTATCGGGGTCGAAACCTGTTGTTTCTGTGTCTATAAATGCTAATTTGTGGTGTCTCATTTTAGGTATTTCTTAATGTTACTTTTATGTTCAGTGTATGTTTTCGCCAGATGTATCATACCATCTTTATCGTGTAGATAGAAAAGGTATACAGTTTCTTTTGGATTAACTGTTGCCGCTAGCGTTTGAAGTCCAAAATTAGTAATTGGGTATGCTGGCAAACCCCTTATTTTATATGTCTCTGGTGCAACATCTACTTGTAGCAGCATACCCTTCTCTAACCTCTTCCATAAAATTCCTGCGATAATATCACGATCACCATTCCCTTTTGATTCTTCCTCGACAATAGATGCCATTGTAAGTATTTGATTGGAATTATAATTTTTGTAGCCAGTATTTAGAATTTCCTTAGTCTTACGATTAAATGTATTTGAAAGTAGATTCACTATTTCATCTATTTTTGTCATCGGATAGAAGAAATAAGTATCAGGGAAAAGTCTGCCTTGAAGATTATCAACTGAATTCAAGAATAATTCGGTATCAAAGTCAGGCAATTTCTTACCAAGTATTATAGCGATCTCCTTGTTGTTACTTCCTTCAGGAATTGTAATCTTCAGGGGCTCTATATTGTGAATACCACGTGCTAATCTATACGCAACACGCGGTAGTGATATTCTCTTGTCAAAATAGTAATCACCCAAATTTATTTTCTCATCTCCGCCAATAAATGCGATGAAAGATTGTAGAAATAATGCAGAACGAATTATTCCTTTGTTATCCAATTCTAGAGCAATATTTTCAATTGTGTCACCTTTTGAAATATGAATAATGATTGGTTTTTCTATTTTAGTCCCCCTAATAACAAAAAAATAGAATAATATTAAAATAAATAATATTGATCCAAAAATCACAAACAAACGAATTTTCTTTCGCTTGTTTATATACTCTTCGGATATAATTATTTCTGACATAAATTATGAGGGCAAATTTGATGGTGGCTTTGCTATCTTTGACTCCACACGCTTGAATGTAGGAGCCTCCGATACCATACCTGGGAAGTGGAAAATGGTTGCCAATTCTTCAGAACTCATTACGAAAATTTCTGGACTTCCTGAAGGAAAGAAAGTCTTAATAAGTGGGTGGTATTTGAAGCTGTATTGTAGCGGTGGATGGAACATAACTCTAAGTCTATAGAAGTTGACCATGCGGGCCTTCATTTTAGTTAAAACAAGTCCAGTTGGATCAGCAAATGGTGAATCGAACTGAGTCGAATTGAAACGCTCAAGCTCATTGAGAGAAGGAGATGCATATTGACGCCATATCAAACGAGAATTTCGGCGTAGATTGTTGAAATTTGCTTCAGAGACATATTGCTTATTGGCCAATGTCACAACACGTATACCACAATCGAAATGTACCTCTTCTAGATTTCTAACACTCTTCTTAATAACAGGGTCAAGATATGCCGGTGCACGAACTTCGAGTGAATCTCTGCCTCCCAATCCTCCACCCTTACCAACCTTTGTGTACGGGGCCAATAGCTCATCCAAGTGCTCCTGGGCCGCAGTATAGAAATCAACATGCTTTTTTAATTTATGACTGTGGTACTTCTTAAGAGTTTGACGCACAATAATCTGTATCCAAACTTGCTCACCTTTTGCAAGTGATCCGAGGAATTCTATCACGGGTGTAATCGGGTCGACTTTATACTCTTCTTTTGTGCCACTTTCCATTTCTTCCATATCGCGGTACGTCTTGATAGGGCGTGCGTCATGAAGTGCCTTCTTGTATTCACAACCCCACATATACCAATTACCATGCTTAGTGATCTTTGGTACATGGAAGACATAGTCCTCGGATTCTATTACCTTTGCTTGAGGGTACTGAGCATATATTTGCGTTTCTACTAATCCTCTTATACGACTAGGAGTACGAATATAGAAATGCACCTTGCCATCAATACCAACCATTTCCAAAGAAAACCACATCCATGGTGCACCTTGAATATATTGCTCCCAGAATCCTTTACCACTCTTGTGGAAAAATGCATTAGTAAATATTAATTCCATTGCTGAAGGAGATTTATTGACCTCACGCGGGACTTGTACCTCAAGTAATGTCCATTTCATACCTGCGATGAATCTTTCAGTTCTATAATGATGCCAGAAATGAAATGCTACATACGAAAGTGGCAACGGCATAAGATAACCAATTATTATGATTATGATATTTATAATATTATGATTTGCAAAAAATTCCCCTAACATATGTATAGAATATTATATCATATTAATAATAAAAAACTCCCAAATTTGGGAGCTTTTTATTATTTAGATCTTTAGGCTATACCGTACTGACCTTGTTTATTCTTTTTGAAATATTTTGAGTTTTGTAGATTTACTAGAATTGTATTCTTCTTTAGATATCTCTCCTTCATGACTTGCTCAACTATATCTTCTTTTGTCATTGGTCCATTCTTTTTAATCAATTCCTTAATAACATCTCGGACGACTCCAGTCTTGTATCCCCATTCCTTCAGAGCGTATATACCACGGCCAACAAGTACGAATCTAGAGTCCTTTATCAGCTCGTTGTGGCAGGTTGCTGTATGAGTCTTTTTGTTAAATGTATCAGTAATTGCTTTGGCAACTTCTCGGAAGTGCATTGGGCTACCGTGTTTGCGCATCATAAGGAATGCATAATCCTTGATCCCACGAGTCTTGATATTTGCAGATGTAGATTTACCCCATTCACCAAGAGGATTCTTTGTGATTGATTTTGATATTGATAACCATCTTTTTGCAATCTCTTCATTGCGGTATTTCTCGGACAAATCTTTTACCTCTTCTAGGAAACGATTAACAAGATCAGTTTCAGAAACTAATTCATCATCGGACAAGTTCGCGTACAAATTCTTGAGAGCTGAATGCACAGCAGTAGATACGTCACTATTCACACTCCATCGAGATTTGAAATGTTCATCCTCCTTTTCTTTTTTGAAATCATCACCCAATGTTAAGTAAAGGTGTATGTGATTCTGAACCTGAGGATCCTTGGATACATGCCCAAGTAAATCGTCTTCGGAAACAATAGCACCTAGTTCGTGTACTATATTTTTTAATTCTTCAAAAGTAGCTTTTTCGTTCTTGTAACTCTCTGATTTACGGATAAGGGTCAATGCTGCATTCTCTATCTGACGAACACGTTCACGAGTAATACCATAAGTTTGACCAATAGCTTCAAGTGTCATACGCTCAGGTTTGTCACCAAGGCCAAAACGACGCACAACTACTTTATTTGCACGTTCAGGGAGCCCTGAAAGAATTCTTTTTGTAACTTGTTTTGGCTTGAAACTAATTGTATGGTTTGGCATTTGATTATTTTTTAATATTTATAATAAATTACTTTTTCTATAATATCATTACTATCGTATAAAGTCAACTCTCTATTGCATAATGTAAATAACATTGTAAAATAAAGGTTTTATTTATCGTTTATTCTTTGACCGAGCTTGTTCTGTAAGGAACTTTTTTCTCAAGCGGACGCTTTTTGGAGTAATTTCTAGGTATTCATCATCAGCGATAATTTCCAAACCGCGCTCAATAGATAGTGTATACGGTGGCTTCACATTCACAGCTTCATCAGTACCACTTGCTCGCATGTTAGTAAGTTGTTTACCTTTGATCGGATTCACTGCCATTTCGTCCCCCTTTGTGACATTACCAATAACCATACCTTCGTATACTTCTGTACCATGATCTACATACAATAATCCACGTTCTTGAAGATTCCATAGAGCAAAAGCAACAGCCATACCACTGGTCATACTTGTCATTGATCCGACATCACGTTTCTTGATCTCACCTGCATAATTTTTGAATCCTATAAATTGTGATGAGAGTAATCCTTCACCTTTTGTATCCACAACGAATTGTCCACGATAACCAAGAAGTCCACGGGTTGGAATTTCTATTAAGATTCGAGTAATACCTTCTTTTTCATTCATGCTTGTTAAAATTCCTTTTCTTTGAGAAAGTTTTTCTATTACAGTTCCAGAGAACTCACTTCTTACATCTATAGTCACTTCTTCGTATGGCTCTAGCTTTTTACCATTTTCTTCTTTGATGATTACATGTGGTTGAGATACTTGTAGCTCATATCCTTCGCGGCGCATGTTTTCAAGCAACACGGCGATATGCAACTCTCCACGGCCGTACACAAGATACCCTTCTTGCATTTCTTCTTGGTCTGTACCATCAAAATTAATTTTCAATCCTACGTTTATTTCAAGCTCTTTTTCGAGTCTTTCACGAATCTGTCTTCCTGTAACAAATTTACCTTCTCGTCCTGCAAATGGTGAGTCGTTCACTAAAAAGTTCAAAGAGATTGTCGGCTCGTCGATAGCAATAGATGGCATAGGATTTGCATCTGCATTTATAGAAATTGTCTCTCCGATAAATACATCAGGGATTCCTGCTACGATTGCAATGTCACCTGTTGTTAACACATCGGCATCTTTACGGGCAATACCATGAAATGTAAACATCTTTGTAATCTTGGCAGTACGAGTCTCGCCATCTGGCTTCTTTACAAAAATAGTTGATCCTGACTTAATAGAACCACTGTATGCTCGCACAATAGCCAAACGGCCAAGGAAATTGTCATAACCAAGATTAAATACTTGTGCAACAAAAGGATCCTCTGGGTTCTTTGAAGCTTCTGGGACATCTTCGAGTACTAGATCAAGGAGTGGAGTCAGATCTTTTGAGTCATCTGACATATTCCTCTTTGCTATACCTTGCCTTCCAATTGCATAGATTGTCTTGAAGTCTATTTGTTCTTCATTGGCTCCCAATTCTAAAAATAATTCCAATACTTCTTCGTGTACACGATCAGGATTGGCAGCTGGTTTGTCTATTTTATTTATCACGACAATAGGCTTGAGTCCAAGCTCAAGAGACTTCTTCAATACGAAGCGAGTCTGTGGCATTGGGCCCTCTTGTGCATCTACGAGTAATAACACAGAGTCAATGGCACGCAACACACGCTCCACTTCCGAGCCAAAGTCCGCGTGACCTGGTGTATCCACTATATTGATCTTTGTACCTTTGTAATTAACAGAAGTATTTTTGGAGTAAATGGTAATACCCCGCTCTTGTTCAAGAGCATTGGAATCCATTGTAAGTCCTGCATCATTCATTCCGCACTGCTTCATCAACTCATCTGTAAGAGTTGTCTTGCCATGGTCCACGTGAGCTATAATTGCGATGTTTCTAATTTCCATACTTAATTTTGTTAAAAAATAAATCGCCTTAAGGCGAGGGTTGTTATGCAAGCACTATATCACAAAAAAATTGACATTACAAGCAAAAATATTTATATTTTAAAACAATTTTTTAATGTCATTGAAAGTTACAACAATCATCAAAAGCATCAATAGGCAAAATCCGATAAAATTTACTACGTTTGCAATTTTAGGTTTTATTCTTGAACCCTTTATTTTTTCAATAAGTAGGAATAGTAATCTTCCACCATCTAGAGCTGGAAATGGAATCAAATTTATAACTGCAAGATTTATAGATATAAGTGCCGTAAATGAAAGTAGATAAACGAAACCGAAGCTCATGGCATTACCAACAACGCCCACAATCCCTACAGGTCCAGTCACCGCTGACATATCACCCTGGCCGATTACAGCATTGTGTATTAGTGTATAGAATCCTACAACTGTAGCTACGAATACATTTGCCGATAATTTCAATCCCTGCCATAGTGCTTTGTGTATAGGTAATTTCAAAGTCCCAATCATATCCATACCAATTCCAATCCCTGCCTCACCTTCTACAAGTCCGGCCTTTGGTACAATATTTGTTTTCATCTCTGTAGATTTACGAGTAAATTCAACTGTAATATTTTCTGTACTATGTTTACGAATAAAATATTTAAGGCTTTCGATAGATGGGACTTCTGTCATGTCATCAACAACATAAAGTTGTTTTATCCTATCACCAGTTTTCAATCCAGCAATCTCTGCAGGAGAATCCTTCAATACACTCGTTACAGCAAGCTCAGCATTTGTAATATTTGATCCAACTGGCGCATTCGTAACAGATGATGGTAATCCTGTCATAAACCCAACTGTAAATAGTAACCATGCTACAAGGAAATTCATGACAACTCCTGCAACAAGTACTAGTGCCTGGATATATTTTGGCTTATGTACGAAGCTCCTATCACGGTCTGGACCATTTGTATTCTCATCATTTGGGTTCTCGCCAAAGATTGATACATATCCACCAATAGGCAGTGCATTGATACTATATGTAGTCTCGCCTTTCTTAATACTCCAAAGTCGTGGCTTGAAACCAAAAGCAAATTCATCTACCCGTATCCCCGCCTTTTTAGCAACAATAAAATGCCCAAATTCATGGGACACAACCAAAACAAGCAATATTATTATAAAAATTATTATATTCATGTGGATTAGTGATTAGGTTCTAGTTGCTAGGTTCTAGTTTATTAATAATAGCTCTTAACATTTTACTTACTTCTGTGATTAATTCAAGTTGTGATTCTACAGGAATGTTGTATAAGTCTTTACAGAGAAATAATTGAGTCTCTAATTCAGATGTTGAGCCGTAAGCAATATGCATAAACTGACAATAATCTTTTCTAGTTTTTCTACTACTACCTTCTGCTATATTTGAAACAATAGACACAGCAGAACGACGCATTTGTGATTGCAAAGCAAACACTTCAGCCTGAGGAAGTTTCGAAGTAATTTTATAAACCTGCTTTACAAGTTCATACCCCTTCTGCCAAACAATTAAATCTTTGTATGATTTTATACTGTATGTCATGTTAAATTATAAAATCTGTATATTCACTATCTTTTAATTTTTTGCCAGAGACACCTGGTATTTCAAATTTCCACAATCCATCAATAAAAATAATATCGTCTATAATTCTATATCCATTATCTTTATAAATAACTTTTGCGTGATGAGGATCTGAAAAATAGACTAAAATAACGTTGATGTTTGAAACTTTGATTTTATCTCCTACTTTTATCATAAATTATTTACTCCTAATCAATATCTTGAGTTTTGATCCATGTTTTCTGAAACTCCTTAAAAGATGGAAGTATCGACTCTCGCCAAGTTTGATTCTTCTAAAGTTCCACTGATTTTAATATTGCTTCTTCGTCATTTATATATCCAATTAAACCTGCTTTAGCATTTTCCATAGAATTTACAGCAACCTTATTTCCATTACTAAAATGATACTCTGCTAGAACATTTAAAGCTTCTTCAATAACATCTTTTGGGAAAGGTAAAAATGATTCTGGTATATGAGAGCCAAAAATAAAATTAAGTTTTGAGCATTGTTCAAGGTGTTTACCATAAATATTCACAATTTTACTAGCTTTATCAGTGGTCATAATTTTTAATTAAATATTTTTATAATTTCCCTAGAACCTAATCACTAGAAACTAGCCACTAATTACTGCATTACCTCGTGTTCTTTTTTGTCGAAAATTGCTTCAAGATTAATGTTCGCTTCGTCTACCACCTTCTGAATGTCATCTTTGGCGCGTTTCTTTTCATCTTCTGGTAAGTCTGCTGTTGTGTCTATCTCATCTCCGCGCATTTTACGTACAGAAATTCTAGCGTCTTCCAATTTCTCTTTCAAAACTTTAACGAGTTTGGCGCGGGTCTCAGTAGTGAGCATTGGGAATATTGCTCTTACTCCATCGCTGTCCGATAGCACAGAAAGTCCAATATTTGATTCTTGTATTGCCTGCTCAATTGCACGAATTTGATTCTTGTCCCATGGTGCAATACGAAGTGTCTTTGGATCCTCGACTGTAATAGATGCCACATTTTTAAGTGCTGTTCGGCTTCCATAACTCTCGATACTGATCCCATCGAGCACAATTGGTGTTGCCCTGCCAGTCTGGACTTGTGACAATTCCTTTGATAACCATTCTTCAACCTTTTTTAATTCTATTTTAAAATTTTGTGTATTGTATGCCATATGTTTATATTTTACACTAAATTGTATTTTTTAGGAACTTTTTTGTATTTCCTTATACTTATACTAATTACTTATACTATAAGAGCTATATGTTCCAAAATCATTTTGACAGATGCACCTGGTGTCGAAAGATATTTTTTGGCTTTTAACAATTCTCCCAATTTCCATGAGGTATCTGTATCAATATTTTTTGTATTTTCTCGAATTACATATTCACACGCATCAAGTAATACTCTTGCATCATCGCGTAGTGGTGCGCTAGTCTCTGTATTTTTATTTTTTGCAATTATTTTTGTTATAATTTCCATTCTTTCGTTTGGACTTTTCCCGATAAATTCAATTGCCTCTTTGTATCCCAAAATATTATCTTTATGATCTTCGTATATTATATGGGCACGAGATTTGAGAGTATCCGGCAATGTATCTACTCGTGGTATTAAGAAAAAGAAATGCGTATCGACAGTTGGCTCTTCAAACATCTTAAGAAGTGCATTGTGAGCTTCATGATTGATGGTAAGAGCCTCGATAATAAAAATCTTTTTGCCTTCATTAGATGATCTCTGGTTGTGATGTTCGTTGAGTGTGCGGACATTGTCGATTGTAAAAGATTCATATACTTCGTTGAGCACATTTGGGTTGGCATATATTTGGATATTTTGAATTTGCAAATATTGCAAAAAGTCCTCTTTTGTATTTGGTTGGGTGCACTCTATAAAATATGTCTGAAAGAGATTATTGCCAATTTTTACTTCAAAAGTATTCATATCCTTATTTTACATCATATGGGAAAATATCGGAAAGTTCATCAGAATAATAGAATTCATAAGATAGATCACCGAAATTATACGACATACCATTTACGATAACGATTGATCCACCTGATTGAGGATTTTGTTTCGGAACAGAATAATAAAAGCCTAAATTGTACAATGTGCCAAATACATCTGGCCTCTCGCTAATATCATACCCCATATTCTGCCATTGTGTTTGTATTTGCTTCATAAATAATCCTGCATATAAATATGAATAGTATGGATCATTTACATCTGTGATTCTGTTGAATCTGATTTTCTCTATATCTGCACCTTCATCATATACAAAGAAATTCTCCATATCAGGGCCTAGATAAAATGGGGATTTTGGATCTTTCATATGTTCCTCTATTTGCAATAATGTTTTTGGCTTGAGTCCTGCTATACCATAAGAAGTATTGGACAATGATGCCAAAATTTTCAAAGGCTCAAAATATTGTTTGAATGATTCCCTTCTGTTACCAAAGAATCGGAATTGCTCGCCAATCACACCACCGAGCAGTATTCGAGGGCTCACTCCTGCGTCATAGGCAGCTTTCTTTATAATTTCTTGATCACGTGTGAAAACTTCTTTCATAAGTGCCCACTCCTCGCTAGATGCCCATGCGCAAGTAGAAGTCGGTACACACAGACTCTTGTTTCTTATTTCTTGAATGCTAATATTATTTCCTTTTACAATATTGAAATACGAATTCCTTTGTGAAGCAGATCCTCGGACATTGAGCCAACCCATTTGTATTGCTACATAAACAAATGCGAAAACAAAACCTATTAATGCAAATAGATAGAGCAAAAATTTTAATATTTTCTTGATGGCATTTTTCATTAATTAAATTATTTTATCTCTTACTTAAAATAGTCTTTTTGTAAGTATCGAGGTGGTTGAGTGCCTCGCCTGTACCACGCACTACACAATATAGTGGCTCTTCGGCCATGCGAGCTTTAACACCAGTTTTCCTATAAACTAAATCTGGTAAATTGCGAAGTTGCGATGACCCTCCAGTCATAATGATACCATCATCAATAATATCTGCAGCAAGCTCTGGTGGTGTCTCAGCGAGGACATCTTTAATAGCACTTACCATTGTACGCAATTCTTTATCTATCGCGCGAACTATTTCATTTGTAGAAATTTGTGCAGTTCTCGGTAACCCTTGGACATAGTCACGGCCTTTGATTGTCATTGTCAATTCCTCTTCAAGCGGTATAGCTGCACCAATTTTCATTTTGATTTCCTCAGCAGTCTTGTCACCAATCGCCAAATTAAAAGTCTTCTTTATGTAGTCAATAATCGCATGATCAATTTTATCCCCTGCACATTTTACAGATGTGCTTGCTACAATTCCTCCGAGAGATATCACGGCTACATCTGTTGTACCTCCACCAATATCCACAATCATATGGCCACTTGGCTCGTGTATTGGAATTCCAGCTCCGATAGCAGCCAAAATTGGCTCCTTGACCACATAAGCATTCTTGGCCCCGGCCTTGATCGCAGCTTCCACAACTGCACGTCTTTCTGTCGAGGTAATCCCAGCTGGCACCGAGACCATTACATCTGGCTTCCACATATTGTATTTGCCAAGAGCTTTGCGGATGAAGTATCGTAGCATCGCTTCTGTCACTCTATAGTCTGCAATCACACCATCTTTCATGGGTCGGTAAGCGATAATACTTTCGGGTGTCTTACCTATCATAGCCTTGGCCTCTATTCCAATAGCCAATATCCTGTTATCCTGCTCCGAAACTGCTACAACAGAAGGCTCATTTAGAACAATACCTTTCCCTGGCATATATACCAGAGTATTAGCAGTGCCTAAATCTATTCCCAATTTTTTAGAAAAAATCCCCATATGTAGAGCGGATTATAACATAGAATAATAAATAAAAATAATATGAAGTATGCTAGGATTAAGGTATGTATATCGCCACCGTTATTCCCCTATCAAAGAATATCCAGAAAGAGAATTTGACTTACTTCACAGCCAAGGAAATTCCGCTTGGGTCTATTGTCTCTGTGCCAGTACGCTCCAAGATGATTGATGCTCTGGTGATTGAGCTTGAGGATGCATCGAGTCTGAAAGGTGGGGTTAAAGATGCCGATTTTCAGCTCAAGAAAATCGAAAAGGTCAAGGGTATGGCTCCATACCGAGGATCATTCTTCGAAGCATGCGTCCGAATGCAAAAGTATTATGCCACTACTACTGGCAGTATAATCGATGCAATGTTACCAAATATATTTTTAGAGAAATATTCTGAATTCAAAAAACCAAAAGTAATTCCAAATAATGATGTAGATAAAAATATTACTAGTGAGAAATTAATTTTCCAAGCACTGCCCTCTGACCGCTTGAGTTGGTACCGCACACTTGTCCGCGAAGCATTTGCCAAGAAGCAGTCAGTATTTGTCTGTGTGCCAACAGAATACGACATCGATATTTTCTACAACGCATTTGCCAAAGGTATCGAGCAATATGTTTTCCGTTTCCATGGCAATATAAATAAAAAGACATTGATTGCAGATTACAATCGTGCAATTACCGAAGAGCATGCGGTAATAATAATTGGGACTGGAATGTTCCTCTCGATTCCACGATACGATATCAAGACAATCATTGTCGAACACGAAAGCTCCGAAGCATACAAAGGAATTCGTAGGCCCTATGTCGATATCCGTAGCTTTGCCGAAGTACTCGCTGAGTGTGATGGCTCGCGACTAATATATGGCGACACACTCTTGCGACCCGAGACACTACAAAGGCACGAGAACAAAGAGCTCGGTGAAGTCGCATCACCATTATTTCGTCTGCCATCTGTAGAGCGCCAAATCATTATCGATATGAAAAACGAAGTAAATGAAAAAGGTCTGCAAACTTTCACTGTACTAGGTGATACAACCAAAAAGATGATTCAGTACGCCCAAGACCACAATGAAAGTGTCTTCCTCTTTACTGTACGCAAAGGCCTTGCAGGGGTAACTGTGTGTGGTGATTGTGGTGACACAATGCTCTGCAACTATTGCAAGGTGCCAATAGTGCTCTACAACAAAAGAAATACAAAAGACAAAAACACAACTGAAGAAAGAATCTTTATGTGTAATAAATGTGGGCGGAAAGAAACGGCTAAAGCTCGATGTCAGAAGTGCGATAGCTGGAACTTAACTCCACTTGGTATAGGAACAGATCGTGTAAAAGAGGAAATTGAAAAATTATTTCCAAAAGCAATTATTGTACAGATAGATAAGGAAGCCACTCCAACAGAAAAGGATATAAAAATTGCACAAATTAAGATCAAAAATACTCCAAGTGTAATACTCATCGGCACCGAGATGGCCTTCTCTTCAATCAATCAGGAATTTACTCATAGTGCTATCGTCTCGCTAGATGGATTACTATCCGTACCTTCATTTAATATGAATCAAAAAATTCTGCATATTATAGAGAAGCTCTCATTAATCACTACACGCAATATGATAATCCAGACTCGTGTGCCAGAGAATCTAATTCTACAGCATATTCTCTCTGGTAATGTCCTCCCAATTTATCGCGAGGACTTAAAAGAGCGCGAGACTTTCGGCTACCCGCCGTACAAAAAATTAATCAAAATTACTTTCGCCGGCAATGCCCGCGACAGCGAGAAAGCTCGGGCGTATCTTGAGGAGACATTTGCCGAATACGACCCACAGATCTTCAGCGCCTTTGTTGGTCGTGTAAAAGGTGAATATATAACCAATACAGTATTAAAAATCGATCCCAAAATCTGGCCCTATCCCCCCAAAATGAATACCTTTAATGAAAACAAGGAGTCTGTAAACCTGAGTGACAAACTATCCTCCCTCCCCCAATCCTTCTCTATAAACATCGACCCCGAAGACCTTTTATAAAATATTTATCTTTTCCCACCAGTCGGACTGGTGGGAAACCCTTAAACTAGAAAATCTCTTCTTTTTTGTATTTTAACCACTCTAATATTTCTTTTTCGAAATCTTTTATACTGGAGAAGTATTGCAAAAAGTTTTTTGTATCTAGAATGGTATTCTCGATACGATTATCCCCTTTATAGTCTTGGTAACTACTCCATTTATAATTACCTAAAAAATCTAAAGCTTTTTTTGTATTCCTAATTCCATTTTTCTTCCAGTCTTTTTGTATAAGTTTTATTGGATTAAGATGTATGTATGAAAATAAATATTTTGCTTGATTGTCATTATTGATATGTACTGATTTAAATTTTCCCTCAAATAATCCACCTGTTCTATTGTATTTTTTATTGAAGTATAAAGTATAAGCAGTAAGCAATTTCCTCATATATTCCGAAATTCTATTCCTCTCAATTTTTTCCCACCAGTCCGACTGGTGGGAAGTAGTAATATAAAAATGGAAATGATTTGGCATTAATACCCATGCTCCAATAGAAACAATGGTCTCGCCACGATCAAACTCAAAAGCATCAATATTATGATCAACTATATTATCTCGGAACTTATATTTTTTGTAAGTATTTGATATATAGAGAAGTTTTATAAAATGCATATAGTCTTCTTCGTCCAAAAATATCTTTTGCTTACTGTTACCTCTGTTATAAACATGGTAGTACTCTCCATCACATATTGGAACTTTTCTATTACTCATAATATATATTATATCAATTAATACTATTTTCCACCAGTCGGACTGGTGGGAAAAGTAAAGGTCCCAGTAATTTCTGGGACCTTTCATATTTTAGGTTTTACGATAAACAGTATTGTTTAGAATTTCGTGATTTACAGCTAGAGTTTCTCTGTTGATTCTCCTTTGTAAACCTAGTTCATAAAGTACATTTGCAACCTTGTTTCTTCCACTTTTTGTTTTAATGCTCGTTCTAACAAATACAAATTTTTTGTGGCATAGAATTAATTTATAAAAAGTGTTTTTAACATATCAATCCATGCATTTTTACCATATAGAATTAGCATTGGCAAAGAAAATAAGAATATTGCCATAACAAAGAATAAAACAAGAAGAAGAAAACCATTGGGTTGGTAACTAGTTCCCATTGTCAT